>JASICF010000314.1 GCA_030044775.1 Candidatus Sulfotelmatobacter sp.
AATGAACACATGCTCGACAAAGAATCGCCAGTTGAATTCATGCTCGATCCCGGCAATTACGTCATCGACATTACGCTCACCGGCTATGCTCCGATCCATAAGGTGATCACTTTGGACCGAGGCGATAAGGCCGTAATCGACGAGACCATGCAGCGGCAATAGCTTTGCTTCTGTGATCTTCGGAGCGCGGCCCGAGAATCAGGGAATCTTGCGCGCCGATTCGCGATCCGCGGGACCTGGGCAACTCAACTTGGTGAACGTCTGCATGGTCTTGCCCGCAAACCCATCAACCTTTTCGGCTCCCGGCACTCTAGACTCCAGCTCGTGTTGTGGAAATCAGCAAGAAATTTGCAGGGAGCCGGTTGCAGCCAGGTCTTCCTGATTCACTCTCATTTAACATTGCCGCAACCGAGCTGAAATGTTTTAGCCCTATAGTTTCATGCTGCCCCAGCTAGAGTTACATGGCCGCTTCGCCCGGGCGAGGCTGGACCTTGTTTAAGGTTGCTCATTTTGGGGCGGAGGAAAATAGAATGTTGGAGAAGCTGAAGACATCAGACGCCCCCAGGAGCGCAGTCGCCTTGTTGCTGACAGCGCTGATTGCCCTGGGACCGACCGTTACACCTGCCTTCGCAGCCTCAAAAACAACAGTAAAGCCGGCCACAGCCGCCACGACAACTCCCATTCAGCATCTGGTTGTGATTTTCGATGAGAATGTTTCCTTCGACCACTATTTCGGGACCTATCCCGTCGCTACAAATCCCACGGGCGAACCCCCGTTTCACGCCTTGCCGAATACACCAACGGTCAACGGCCTCACTTATGCGTTGTCGAACTATAACCCCAATCTGAATCCTGCCAATGGAACCGGCGCCGCCAATCCTTTCCGCCTCGACCGCTCGCAAGCCTCTACGGCTGATCAGGACCACGATTACGAGCCTGAACAGCAAGCCTTCGATTCGGGCTTGATGGACCTCTTCCCGCTGAACACCGGCACTGCCGGACCGCCTCCATCGGGCACCGGAGTGACGCAGACAAACGGTTTGGTCATGGGATATTACGATGGCAACACTGTGACGGCGATGTGGAACTACGCCCAAAACTTCGCCCTCAGCGACAACTCCTTCGGGACAACCTTTGGTCCCTCGAGTGTCGGTGTGATCAACCTCATCTCCGGCCAGACAAACGGCGCGGTTGCGACCCTGAACGGAACCGGCGATGAAGTGAATGGTGGTCCTGACGGCTCACTCACCGTGATCGGCGATCCCGATCCGCTTGGCGACGCTTGCGCTTCGCCGACGCGCAATCAGGTGCAGATGGGCGGGCAAACGATCGGTGATCTGCTGAATGCCGCCGGCATAAGCTGGGGTGCGTTCATGGGTGGGTTCAACCTGAACATCGTGAATGCCAACGGAACCACCGGCTGCAACCGCAGCCACACCTCTGCTGTTACCGGAGAAGAGGAAACGGATTACATTCCCCATCACACCTTCACTTCCTACTGGCCATCGATCGCCAATCTCAACCACACGCGTCCGGCTTCGGTGTCAGAGATCGGTCATAGCGGGCCGGCAAACCACAGCTACGACATCCTGGACTTCTACACGGCTGCCAAGGCCGGAAACCTTCCCGCAGTGAGCTTCCTTAAAGCGGAGGGTTACGAGGATGCCCATCCTGGTTACTCGGATCCGCTCGATGAGCAGGCTTTTGTCGTGAACACGATCAACCTGCTGGAATCGCTTCCCACCTGGAACAGCACGGCAGTTGTGATCGCCTATGATGACTCCGATGGCTGGTACGATCACCAGATGGGCCCGATTGTGAACACCTCAAACGGCCCGGACGATGCGCTGACCGCCCCCGGCTTCTGTGGTACGGCAGCGCCGACGCTCGCCGGTTACAATACCACGGCGAATCCGAACGCTCTCGGCCGCTGCGGCCACGGGCCTCGGCTGCCGATGCTGGTCATCTCTCCCTGGGCGCGGCAGAACTTTGTCGACCATACGATGACCGACCAGAGTTCGATCATCCACTTCATCGAAGACAATTGGCTCGGCGGTCAGCGGATTGGTGGCGGATCATTCGACGCCATCGCCAGCTCCATCAGCCAGATGTTCGACTTCACGCAAATTCGCACCAACGGCACCCTGATTCTGAACCCGAATTCGGGTGAGCCTCAAAACTAGGTCTGATCGATCGGAAGAAACAGCGCGGGCATGCGAAACTAACCATTCGCATGCCCGTGACCATGTAGACGTTCTGCACCCTATGAGCCTTGCTGGATAAAGAGGAGAAATCTTAGTTTGTTTTTGCTGACGCGACGCGCCTTTCTTCATCGAAGCGGAATCCTCACGGCCGCTCTCGCTGTGCCTCAAGCCACACGGTCGCCCGCAAAATATCGCACTCAACTTCTTGCCAGCACGCTGGCGCAATTTGTCGATCCTCTACCGATTCCTGAAATCGCCCAGCCCGTGGGACTTCGCCCAATTTCCGGCAATCGCCAGGCGAGATTGCCTTACTACCGCGTCGCCATGCGTGAGTTCAGGAGCCAGTTCCATCGCGATCTAAAACCCACGCGGCAATGGGGATACGGCTCAATTTCGCCCGGCCCCACATTCGATGTGAGAAGCGATCAGGGAATCTTGGTGGAATGGTCGAATGAGCTTCCCACGCAGCACTTCCTGCCTATCGATCACACTCTACACGGAGCTGAAGCCGACAAGCCGGAAGTGAGAACTGTGGTCCACTTGCACGGGGCCAAGACTCCAGCCGAGAGCGACGGGTACCCGGAGAACTGGTTCACCTCGGGCAAGTCTGCGATTTATCACTATCCCAACCAGCAGGATGCCGCCATGCTCTGGTATCACGACCATGCTCTCGGCATTAACCGACTGAATGTTTTTGCCGGGTTGCTAGGGGTCTATTTGCTGCGGGACGAGGTTGAGGATTCCTTGAATCTTCCCCGCGGCAAGTACGAAATTCCCCTGATTTTTTACGATCGTATTTTCGATCTCGAAAGCCAGCTCAACTATCCGGTCTCCCCCAAACCAGACGCGCCATGGACACCCGAGGTCTTCGGCGATGCGTTCGTAGTCAACGGAAAGATTTTTCCTTATCTGGAGGTCGAGCCACGCAAATATCGCTTCCGTATCCTGAACGGCGCGAATGGCCGAACGTTTCACTTGGCTTTTGCCAACAGCCACCCCTTTCATCAACTAGGCACTGACCAGGGCCTGCTATCTGCGCCGGTCGAACTGAAACGCCTAATCCTCGCCCCGGCCGAGCGCGCCGATGTGATTGTGGATTTCTCGGATTCCGTGGGAGACAAAATCGTTCTAACGAACGACAGCTTCAACGTTATGCAGTTCCGGGTTGGCAAGAATCGAGTAAACGATGCCAGCGCCCTCCCCGCCACTTTACGGCCGGTTTCCAGAATTCCGGAATCAGCGGCTGCCAAAACTCGCGAACTTACGTTGGTCGAAATCGACGACCTCAAGCGCCGCCCCACCACAATGCTGCTGAACAATACTCATTGGAGGATGCCGGTGACCGAGAATCCGGTGCTCGATTCCACGGAAATCTGGAACTTCCTCAACACCACCGATGACTCGCATCCCATCCATCTGCATCTGGTGCGCTTCCAGATTCTCGATCGCCGCAGGTTTGACGTGGCTGCCTATTGGGCGACGGGACACGTCAGATACCTTGGCCAATCGATCCCTCCTGATGCCAGCGAGGCGGGATGGAAGGACACGGTTCGGGCAGATCCTGCCATGGTGACGCGAATCATTGTCCGCTTCGAAGGATACGCGGGACGCTACGTTTGGCACTGCCACATCCTGGAGCACGAAGACAACGAAATGATGCGCCCGTACGACGTGATCGCCGCGGTGTAACGGCAATGGGGAAAATACCGATGAGGGCTAAGAATTGCGGACATCGGGCTCTGCCGGGCTCCCGACCAATCCATCGTCCTCCGCTCCTTCGATCCGCACCGTAGTCCAGCGATTAGGCGAGTGGTGTCCTCGCAAGAACAGCTTCAGGTAATTGTCCGTCAAACTTTCGGTACGTTCGCCTTCTTTGCCTTTGTGAACCACGTTGAAGGTGATGGTTTCCAGCGATTTCCCGACAAAGCTGTGCATGAAGGCGCGCTTTTTTTCCGCCGCCACATCGCGCAGAATCCTGTTGCGCTCGCGCGCGATGTGAGCTGGTACCTGATTTCGCATAGCGGCGGCCGGCGTTCCCGGACGCGCCGAATAAGTAAACACATGAAGATAAGTGAACGGCAACTCTTCGACAAGTCGGCGAGTGCTTTCGAACTCGGCCTCGCTTTCACCAGGAAACCCGACCATGACATCGGCGCCAATGGCGGCGTCGGGCATAGCTGCGCGAATTGTCTCGATTTTTTCCCGATAGTGCCAGGGGCGGTACTTGCGATGCATGCGCCGAAGCACTGAGTCGCTGCCGGATTGCAGCGGGACGTGCGCATGCTTGGCAATGCGCGGCGAAGAAGCGACGAGAGAGATCAGATCGCCCGTCCAATCCATCGGCTCGACTGACGAGATGCGCAGTTTTTCGAGACTGGTTTCGGCGAGGATCACACGCAGGAGGTCGGCGAATGTTCGGATGCTTTGTGCATTGAACGAAGAATTTTTATCCGCCGCCCCAGTGGCTGGCCCCAAGTCCCTTCCCCAACGCCCGAGGTTAATGCCGCTGATGACCAGTTCTTTGTATCCCGCCGCGACCAGCCTCTTCACTTCGTCGATCACTTTCTCTGCACGCAGCGACCGGCTGTGCCCGCGAACGCTGGGGATCACGCAGAACGAACAGCGATTGTCGCACCCATCCTGTACCTTGAGGTTGGGCCGGGTCCGGTCGCCGCCGAGCACGTTGCCTGACTCGAAGACTGGCGCCGCCAGCAATTCTGTGTGGGCGAAAATGTCAGAGACGAAGAGACGACGATCTGGTTTCCACGGAGGCTGCTTCGTAAGAGCAGAGGCAGGAACGAAGTCTCCGTTGTTCGGCACGCCCCCGATTGCCGTAGAACTCGGAAGAGCGGGAAGTAGCAGCTCGGCCAGTCGGTGTTTGTGCGAGTTGCCGACTACGGCGCTCACTCCTGGCAATGCCGCAATCTCCTCCGGGGCGCGTTGCGCGTAGCATCCGGTGACGACGATTTTGGCATCCGGATTATTCCGCCGAACC
>JASICF010000315.1 GCA_030044775.1 Candidatus Sulfotelmatobacter sp.
GGTGGGAAAGCCGGGATATTCTTCGGTGACGAGATCGGAAGCAGTGAAGGGATTGTCTCCCATGACGCGGACGGAATCTTTGGAGAGTTTGGTTTTCACTCCGGTTTGCTTGAGCTTGGCGAGAATGGCGGTGAGGTGAGCGGGGTCGCAATTGGCGATGTTGAGGTCGCCGCCGGTGAGGGCTCCGGCGATGAGGAACGTGCCGGCTTCGATGCGATCGGGAATGATGCGATGCTTCGCGCCTTTCAGCTTGCTCACGCCTTTGACGCGGATGGTGGGCGTGCCTGCACCTTGAATTTTCGCACCCATCTTATTTAATAGGGCAGCGAGATCGGCGACTTCGGGTTCGCGGGCGGCGTTCTGCAGAATGGTTTCGCCGTCGGCGAGCGTTGCGGCCATCAGCAGGTCTTCGGTGCCAGTGACGGTGATTTTGTCGAAGAGAATTTCCGCGCCTTTGAGGCGATCGGCAGAAGCTTCGACGTAACCGTGATCCTGGCGGATTTTTGCGCCGAGGCGCTCGAGGCCTTTGATGTGAAGATCGATGGGGCGCTGGCCGATGGCGCAGCCGCCGGGAAGGGAAACCCGGGCTCGGCCGCAGCGGGCGACGAGCGGGCCAAGCACGAGCGTGGAGGCACGCATGGTTTTAACAAGTTCATAAGAAGCTTCGGGCGTGGCGAGCTTTTCGGCGTGGATGGTGGTGCGGTGATGGGCGCGTCCGTAGCCGAGTTCGACCTCGGCGCCCATGGCGGCGAGCAGTTTGCGCGTGGTTTCGATGTCGCGGACCTGAGGAATGTTTTCGAGGATGACCGGCTCGTCGGTGAGGAGCGCGGCGGCCATGCAGGGAAGCGCAGCATTTTTCGCTCCGCTGACGCGAACGGCGCCGAGCAGCGGCTCGCCGCCGCGAATGACGAGTTTATCCATTCTCGTTTAGAACCGCTTGAGGTCGATTTCCGGGCAAAATGCATTTTAGCGGGTTCAAGCAGATTGCCGGTTAATCGAGAGGGTACGAACTAGTGGGGCGGGCGTATCAGGAAACAGGAATCCTCGGACTGTGTTGCTGTCCGCTGGCTCGCTTCGCTGGCGTGCCGGAATGACAAGCCGGAATATGCGGCTGCTAATTCGTCTTTGCGGCTGCGATGGCTTTCCGCACGTTCCCACCCGCTTGTTTCAACGCGGTCGCTGCCTTATTGCTCGACGCTCCGGCGGCGAGCATAACGAGTGCGACCGGAGTGCGATTGCCACTGGCTTTGAGGGCGCGCTGTGCCGATGCCTGGTCGGCTCCGGTAGCTTGCTCGAGGATTCGAATGGCGCGGTCGCGCAGCTTGGAGTTCTTCGGCTCGACGTTGACCATGAGATTGCCGTAAACATAGCCAAGGCGCGTCATGGCAGCGGTCGAAATCATGTTGAGAACCATTTTGTGCGCGGTGCCAGCTTTCATGCGGGAGGATCCGGTGAGAACTTCGGGGCCGACTTCGACAACGATGGCCTGGTGTGCGACGCGTTCGAGCGGGGAATCGGGATTGCAGGTAAGGGCAATGGTTCGCGCGCCGCGTCGGCGGGCTTCGGCGACGGCAGCGACGGTGAAAGGAGTGCGTCCACTGGTGGCGATGCCGAGGACGACGTCCTTCTTGGTTGGCTTGCGGCGGGCGACGTCTTTGCGGCCAGCGGCCGCGTTGTCTTCGCTGATTTCGGATGCGGCGGCGATGGCTTTGGTTCCTCCGGCAATGATGAACTGAATGCGACGGAAGTTGAAGGTGGGCTCGACTTCGGCGGCATCGAGCACAGCGATGCGGCCACTGGTTCCGGCACCAACATAGATGAGGCGTCCGCCGCGGCGAAGAGAAGAGACGATGAGATCGATGGCGCGGACGATCTGCGGCAGAGCGCGGGAGACGGAATGTGCGACGGTGGCGTCTTCGGCGTTGATGAGGCGGGCGATTTCGAGCGGGGACTTCTGATCGATATCGCGGGCGGCGGGGTTGGATTGCTCGGTGTGAAGTTGGCGGAGGGAAGAGCTTGAGATGCGGGTTGGTTTCAAGTGGTGCGCCTTTCGGATTCGAGAAGCGGATACATTTTAATCGGTGGGTTATGAGACGCGCTCAACCGAGGTGACAGGCTCGCCGATGGGCAAGGCGGCGACCATAAAGAAGCGTTACCTTGCCGGAGAGTGTTCGCAATAGTTTTGGTTCGAGAACGCCCGGTCAGTCATTATCCGGCGGTGTTGGCGGTGACTTGTCATTCAGGAAATAATTCGCATCCAGCGGCGCCTGGATCGGCGTGAAGGGCAGCGGCGTCTGATTAAAGTCGAAGCAATCTGCCAGATCGTCCGATTGCGAGTCGGCATAACCCACCTCCTGGTCAATTTCTCCAAGACCGAAGGCCGCTTCGGTAAATCTAAGGATGCTGCCGAAATCATGATTCACATGCGAGATATAGGCCGCTTTTGAGTAGGGTGAAATCACAAGCAGGGGCACGCGCAACCCGACTTCCATCGAGTTGCGAACCAGCGGCGCCACATGGTCGAACCAGCCGCCAAAGTCATCCCAGGTAACAATGATCGCAGTGTCGGACCAGTACGGGCTTTGACCGATGGCATTCACGATTGCCGAAACCCAGGAAGGTCCCGTGTCTGCGCCGCTGCCTGGGTGATCTGATGCCGAGCCTGTGGGAGTTACCCAACTGACGGATGCCAGTTGCTGGTTTGCGATGTCGGTAATGATCTGCGCGCCCGATCCTTCAATGACCACTTTCGGGTCGGCGCCGGTCCAGTCGGGCCCGGTGCAGACGACGTCATTCCCTGTGCCCGAGGGCTGGCACATGTGCTTGATCGCGTCCGGCGCCGTCCAGATGGACCCGGCCGTTGCCGCGTAATACTTCCAATTGAGTCCGGCGGCATCCAACACGTCGGTCAACGTAGGATGGTCAAAGCACAGCGGAAAGTTGAGGAGGCCTTCGGGCGTGTCCGGATTTGGGTTGAGGAGATTGAGGGTCCTCATTGTGGCGCTGGAATTCGCGAGGCACCCTGCACCGAGGCCCGCGCCGGTGCGGCTGTAGTCCGCGTTTTCGGCTTGCGTAACGGGGCTGTTTGTCGAAATTCGCGCCGTCCCCGAGAGGAGATACTGATGTGCGACGAAGCTTCCTCCCTGGTTAGTTTGGAACATGCGGTCGCCGAAGGTATAGGTTTCGGCCATCGTGAAGTACGGCTGGATCGTCCCTGTCGAGTTGTCGACGTATTGATATTGCGGATAGGGAGGGCATGCCGCAGGACTTGGAATACAGTCGTTCTGGTCAGCAGTATTCATCAGGCAATTGTTGGTTACGATGTCGTAGTTGCAGACGTTGAGGAACCCATGATGAGTATGGTCCAGGTCATACTTGGTTGCCAGTATGCCGGGCGTGAGCGTGATCATCTGTCCAGTGGAGGTCATGCCCTGGAGGGCGATGTCGGCTCCGGCGCTGATCAGCTTGGGGTCATGGAAAAGATTATCTGGAGTGCGGTTCTCCTGGATAATGACCACCACGTGATTGATCTTGCCCCTTGGGATAGGCGCACTTGTAATGACCCTGAGCGTCGAGCTGTTGATCAATGTGCCAGACGTTCCGGTGATCGTTACGACGGCCGTTCCCGCCGGCGCGGTGGCGCTGGCGGTGAAGGTGAGCACACTATCTGTGGTGGCGGGATTTGGGACGAGCGATGCCGTGACTCCGGCCGGTAAGCCTGACAACGCCAAGCTCGTGCTTCCCGAAAACCGGTTCACCCGATTCACGATGATCGTGCTGGTACCGTCGCTCCCCTGGACGACGCCCACGCTGTTCGGCGAGGGTGAAAGTGTGAAAGAAGGGGGCGGGGGTCCTAAGCAGCTACTGAGACCAAGAGGTAAGAGAGCAACGACGGCCAGAGTGACTTTCCTCATCGATGAGCCCTAGGGACAATACTTGCTTTGATGCTTTTTCTCGGCGAAACAGCTATGGCGCTCATCCACAATTCGTTGCGAACACGATCCGCCCAGTTGCTGCCGGTAGCGCGGCAGATTCACGAATTCGCGGAAAAGTTGATTTGTTTCTTTACGATCCAGGTCGGCCTGCGCTTCACTTCCTCGAATAATCGACCGATATATTCACCCAGGATACCCAGACAGATCAGATTGACCGCGGAGAAAAAAAGGATGACAAATATGGTTGATGTCCATCCACGCGCATTGCGAGGATTGAAGCCGATTATCGTCCAGTTCGTCAGATACTGGACCACCACAAATATCGCTCCCAGCAGACCCAGCCCGGCTAGAACCAGGCCAATTGACAAGATGAACTGGAGAGGCTTGTAGCTGAAGTTAATAATGCCATCCATGGCGAGTCTGAACAACTTCGAGAAATTGTATTTTGGTTCTCCGGCAAAACGGGCCTGCCTTTCATATGCCATTCCCGTCTGGCGAAAACCAACCCAGCTTCGAAGCCCGCGCACGAATCGGTTCCGCTCCGGAAGTTGATTGATTGCATCCACGACTTCGCCGCGCATCACGCAAAAATCGCCGACGTCGAGTGGGATATCGAGAACGGCAAGCCGCCTGAGGATGCGGTAGTAAGCCAGGTAGCAGAGGCGCTTCAAAAGGTTTTCTTTGCGTTTCGTGCGTATTGCGTAGACTACGTCCCATCCCTGGTGAATCTTCGCAATGAAGGGCTGGAGCTCTTCAGGAGGATCCTGCAAATCCGCGTCCATTACGGTCACAATACTTCCTCTGGCGTACATAAGACCGGCAGAAACGGCTGCCTGATGGCCGAAATTGCGGGAAAGACTGATTACTTTAAGCCTGGGGTCCGCAGCAGCCATCCGTTCGCAGATCTCCAGCGTCCGATCGCGGCTTCCATCGTCAACGATTAAGATTTCGAATTCATCCCCCCATACCGAAGCAGCCGCGAGAATACGGCGGTACATTTCTTCAATTCCGTCTTCCTCGTTGTAGGCCGGAATTACAAGGGAAATCATAATGTGGGGAGACCTCCGAAAGGCTGCCCGTCGGAAACCAGTATATGCGGACCATGGCACAACGAAATGGTCGCGATCGCAGGAGTCACTGCAACCATGGAGAACTCCGATGTGGCTGGACGAGTATTTCGTATTCGCCGAATTCCGCCATCTTGGGCATGTCAGTCATGATGTAATGCGCCAGCGGCAAACCTGCCACACCGGCGTCGTCGTTATCCCAGAATCGCACGAGGTTACGGTTCAGGATGGCACAGGCCTGCGGATCCGCCTTTATGATATTCAGGATTTCTGCCTGCCGGTCAAGCGAAATGCCGCCCATCCAGCCATCGTGATTCCATCCATTAGGAGTGGGAATTGCCGACCAAATGTTGAAGCTGTACATCCCCGGCATTGTGAAGAGGATGCCACAGTTGAGGCTTATAACCCGCGCGATTGACCGGAATTGACCTGCTTGTTCGAGAGGTAGGTGCAGCCATTCCGAACCCTTCAAGCCAGTGGAGGCAGGAGGGAAATTGCTGGCGGGCAAGGTTCTCGACTTGAGCGCCGCCCACGCCGATCGCGGCCGCAGGTGTATGGCGTGAGCCGCGCTTGTTCCAGCACACAAGACTATGATCGCGCCACCAATCAAGGCATCCAGGCGCAGGGCTTTGGCAAAATCCTGTGAGTACCGGGAGGAGAATTGTCGCAGACCCTGCAGGCCGTCCGTGAGGCACAGGAAGGCCCAAAGAGTCATTGGAACGGCTGCGATTCCCACTTGGCTGCCAGCGACGGGATACGGTTCCAGAAATTGTGTTGCCGCCATACAAGTCACAAAGAGACGTGGGAAAGTCGTTCGGGCGTCAAGTCTCCAATGGGGCCCCGGCAATACTGTGAGCGGGAGCAGCGGCACTACCCACTGGATCTCGAAACGCAGTGTAAGCAACAAAATCGATCCTGCCCCCGCGGCGCATCTCAATAAATCAAACCATGGCGACTCGGTTACGGATTGACCCGATGTCTTCAACCCGATCACGACCGCCGCTAGAATCACAGCAGCCATCCAGTTGAGCTGGCTGACGGGCAGTGGAAAGTAAAATAGATTGGGTTGATGCAGTGCATTTAGAATAACGCCCCAAACCAACGACCTGAGTGACATGCCTTGAAGCGACGTGGCGGCTACGACCAGCGCTGTACCTGTCAAAAGACCCGTCGCGGAGTAAAGTGCGGCCTGTAGGGGCAAGGGATTGGAGAGCCGTAGCTTCGCGCAGCACGCGAAGGTCACGATTCCGGCAACAGTCGCTAGCAGACAGTAGCTGCGAAAACCGTGATTGAAGCTCGCATGCATCAGCATCCAGGGGCCAGCCGCTGCGTAGGTCAGCGTCATCGCAAGTCCGATCGAACGGAGTCTCCCCGGCGCAAGCAGGCAGAAAATCGCATGCGCCAATCCGGCGACGAAGAATACGCCCACGTTCACCTTGGTAAACGCCATAGCGGCCCCTGCGCAGCCCAATAGAAAGAGACGAAGATTGTTTCGCCCTGAAGAGGATGGCAACGAGAGGCAGACAGCAACCAAATACAGGGCTAAGACCACTTGTTGCGGATGGCCGGGTTCACTACAAACAACCTTTCCCGCGACCATACAGCAGAGTCCCGCGGCGCAGGCAAAGAACAAACTCTTGGACAATCGGTAGACGAAAACGACCGCTAAGAGACTCGCGGCTACCCAGTAGATAAGCGTGACCAGCCGACCCATGTCGTGAGTGACTGGAAGATGAAGGAATTGAAAAAAAATGCCCTGAGCATAGTAATAAAATGGACCGTACTGGCTGAAGGTCAGGGTGTAAAGATGACCCACATTGACGTAATGAGCCAGGGATACCAGCATGTATCCCTCGTCATCGTAGGCAGAAAATTGTGTCAGCAGAGGGACCGCCGTAGCCAATGCTCCGATTACGGTAACGAGGACAGCAAGAGCGGCCCACAAATTCGAGAAGCGGATTCCAGACGAGGCCGAATTCAAGGGAAGCTCAGGTTGATGTGAAAGGTCAAGCGGGTCCATTCTCTTCCTCAATGATCTCGTTTTCTTTTTTCGCAGTCTAATGCATTGCGATGCAGAGAACGAGTGGGCCAGCTCCGGCAATTCCCGATATCGCTTTCCGAGACGCAGTTGGCCCGATTGTTGCGGGACCGCCCCTTTTACATTGTGGACGAATTTTAAATTGATTTTTGCGGGAAACGTCGTTTATCCCCCGTATCAACGGGTATGCTATCCCTGAACCAGCGAGCGCAAACATTGTGGGCCAATTCGCTTTTGCACTGGCAATCCAGGAGGCGACCGGTTGTACACTGCCACTGATGGAGCCGCTAAAATGGGGGTTCTCGATGCAGGGTAAGCCTTTCTTACCTCTCGTTGCTGGTTTCATGCTGCTGTTCATGGGTTGCGGTTACACGCCATCCCCCGACAAGGTGCCGTACAACGGTCTAACAAAAACTCCTCCCATGGGGTGGAGCAGCTGGAATCGATTTGGGACAGGTATTGATGATCAGACTGTTCGCACTATCGCCGATGCGATGGTGTCAACCGGGATGCGCGACGCGGGATACATCTACGTGAATATTGACGATTCATGGCAAGGCGCCCGGGACGCGCAAGGAAATCTGATGCCGAACGACAAATTCCCCGACATGAAAGCACTGGCCGACTATATTCACTCAAAAGGCCTGAAATTTGGCATCTATTCATCGCCGGGGAAAAAGACCTGCGAAGGATACCTGGGCAGTTATGGACACGAGACTCAGGATGCAAACACTTTTGCGAGTTGGGGCGTAGATTATCTCAAGTATGACTGGTGTTATGCAGGGTTTGAGTACAATCTATTTGGTGGTTTGCAGTCTGCATACCTGAAAATGGCAAGCGCGCTGCGGGCTACGGGTCGGCCGATGGTTTATAGCCTTTGCGAGTACGGCAGGGGAGGAGTTCAGGCATGGGGAGCCGGTGTGGGCGGCAATCTTTGGCGCACTACGACGGATATCAACGACTCGTGGGATAGCATGATGACTAATATCGAGAGCCAGGTATCGACGGCGCCGTACGCTGGTCCCGGACACTGGAACGACCCAGATATGCTCGAGATTGGCAACGGGGGCATGACGGAGGATGAATACCGTACCCATATGAGCCTATGGGCGCTATCCGCCGCACCGCTTTTGGCGGGAAATGATGTACGCGACATGTCGGCGTCGACAATGGGAATCCTGCTGAACAGTGACGTCATCGCAATCGATCAAGACCCTTTGGGATATCAGGCCTCACCTGTGAGGAATGGCGTCCTCGAGACGTGGTTCAAACCGCTCGCCGACAGCGGCATCGCCGTAGGCATTGTCAATCGTAATTCGTATCCCTTGCGAGTGACTGTTAATCTACACAATCTCGCCGGAATGAATGTGCGGGATGTGTGGAAGCAGAGCGAAGTCCTGCTTAAAAATGACGCATACTCGGCAACAATACCATTCCATGGCACCCTGCTATTAAAGATGAGCCCCAATTAAGAAGCAGCTGCCTTCTTGATGCCAAAATCTGCAGGAGATGTCCTAGCAATTCTGCGTCCTGAAGATCAAAAGGAAGTGCCCTCAATACTGCCAGGTCACGCCGTTATACAAACTGGGAACCCGGTAAGCGCGATATGCATAGGCTGTAGCGGGGAAAAAATTCATCTGCCACACCACCTGTGGATCGGACGTTCCAGTCACCTCTTGAATGTAGGAAGCCAGATTAGGGACGGTCGAAAATAAGGGAGCGTTTAGCTCAAACTCGACGTTGCCGTTGGAGAATTGCTCAATGGCTCCGCCCCACTGACCGAAGGGCGGAAGGTCATCGGCCCAGGCAAGATTAGCAACCATCGAGCTTTCGTCGGCTTGAAAAATCACCGCGCGGGAAAGGCACCGTGGGGTGCCAAGACCATTGAACGAGCATACCGCGTCCGAATTAAAAACTCGTTCGTTTCCATTGTCAAAAATTCCCAAAGTAGTCACGGGCCCGTTTTGGCTCAAAATAATCGGGAAATGCTGTAGGGAAAACCAAAGGCTTGAATCGTCGCTTGGGACCCCTTGGTTGGTCACAGCGAAGTCTCCCTGGTAGCCGAGGTGCCAGAGGACATTTCCGGAACCAGTTCCGTTCTGGTAGTCGATCTTGAGAATCCAAGACTGGTTACGCACCGACAAGATGAGGTTGCCATCGGTGGGGGAGTAGAGCAGCGCGTTACTGTGTGTCCAGTCCGGCAAGCCATCAAGATGCCGATTCACGTCGAGGTGATCGAATGTGTTCCAGCCCCAAACCGGGTTCCAGTTCTCGTCCAGATCCACTATCCCATCTCCCGTGACCAACAAGGTTCCGGGGTACCCGGGGAGATTCGTGAAATTCTTGTAGCAAAGCACAATAGCAATCACATGGCCGTTAGGGAGCAAGGCAAAATCGTGGGTAAAACCAAATGGGATAAAGTCGAAGCCGCCGACGTTTGCCATCTTGTGCTGCAAATCGGGCGTGGTCATCTCGCGAATGGTGTTTCCGGCCAAATCGACCTCACGCAAATTCGAAAACGTTTTCCCGTCCGTAAGACTCAAGAGAATGTTTCCGTTGGGAAGCAGTTTGAAGGGAAAGGCGATGGCGCCGGCAGCATAGTAATACCAGATGACGTTGCCATCGCGGTCCGTGTAATAGGCCGGCGTGCCGCTGTGTTGCACGCTGATGTATTCGATCCCGGGATTTTCGGTGGAGCTCAAAGAAGGATTAGGACGGCTCACAGTCAGCGTGGGAAAAAACACAGGAGAAGAAGGCAATGGCCCGGTCGTGAAGGTTGTGTCAGGAGTCATGGTAGTAGTGCCATTGGCACATTGAACCTGCGCACGCATATGATAAGTGCTGGAGGCCCTCATTCCAGCAACCTCAACCGAGGTATAGTTGGCGGGAGTCAGCGGATACCATGCGGTGTTTCTGCCATACGATGTGGTGGGACCAAACTCCACCATCATCTGCCCAGGACACGCTGTCCGGATCGTATAGACTGCCACCAGCGGATTTTGCGTGCCGGATACTCTTCCCTGGGTAAGGGATGGGATCGAACCCGCGCCGCACCCTGCCATCAAAGCACACACCACCAACGATGCCGCCACAAAGGCGGCCCTAGCCGCAAAGAATGCCTTCATTTTTTTTTCCCACTGGGAGTTGAGGTTCAGAAATAATCCAGCGATATTATCGGGGAATTGCCAGCTGCGTCGGCAATCAGGGATCACCGGCCAAGGTTCCTGGCTCCGCAACATCTGGGACCACTTCTGTACAAGCCGCCCGCGATCTCCCGGCCAGCGCGATCATTATTGAAGCGAAATATATCTCAAACCTGTAGGCGCGTCCAGTGGATTGTTCGGACTTTCGCTTTCTTTCTTTGGGAGACGCCCGGCGCCGAGGCCGTTGCGGGGTGAGTACTCACGGTGAAAGCGCGCGAAGTTGTGAATTCTTTCCGCGGGGTGCAGGTCGCGGTTAGGTTTCCGTTTCTAGAGAAGCCGGAAGGCGCTCACTTGTTCAGGCAAGCTCCCGGGCTCGCGCGAAAAAACGAGCCTGCGGAATCGTGTCGTCGAGGAGAACTTCGTGAAGAGTCAGCGTCAAGCGCTAAGCCCTTCAACGATGGCATCGTGAAATTTGGGCCGGATTTGTTTGATGGATTCATTTACGCAGTCGGGCCAGGTGCGGTTAGTGAGCAGAACAATAGAAAGTTTGCGAACGGGATCAATCCAGAGAGAAGTCCCGGTGTAGCCGAGATGACCGAAGGAAGCTTCAGAAAAATACTTGCCGCATTGGGAAGGTGAAGAGGGAGTGTCCCAACCGAGAGCGCAGGATGTACGGTGGGGCGTAGACTCGCGGCGAGTGAAGAGGGAAATGGTTTCGGGGCGGAAGATCGACGGATCGGCGTTGAGCATGCACTGTGCGAATTTAGCGGTATCGTAAGCGGTCGAAAACAAACCGGCGTGCGGAGCGACGCCGCCCAGGACGAAAGCGTTTTCATCCTGAACTTCTCCTTGAATGATGCGATGGCGGAAAGTTTGGTCGTCTTGCGTAGGCGGGATCTCGGCGCGCAAATGCGCCGGCGGATTGAAGGTTGTGTTTGTCATGGCAAGCGGAGCGAAGATTTCGCGTTGGCAGAAGCGGTCGAGGGTGACTTCTTCATCATGCCCGGCGAGGCGTTCGAGGGCGACCCCGAGAATAATGAATCCGAGGTCGCTATATTCGGTGCGAGAGTTGGGGTCGGTCGTAAGCGGCATGGTGAAGACGGCGTGCAGAAGATCGTCGCGAGATTTCGCTTTCAGGAATAATTTTTCGTAGGCGGGCAAGCCTGAGCAATGCGCCAGCAACATGCGCAGCGTTACATCACGGCGGCGGGAATCTTTGGCTTGATCCGCCAGGAATTCGGGGACGATTGCCGCAACAGGCGCGTCGAGATCGAGCAAGCCGCGCTGGTAAAGCAGCATTGCCATTGATGTGGTCG
Organism: Candidatus Sulfotelmatobacter sp.; assembly: GCA_030044775.1. Taxonomy (GTDB): domain Bacteria; phylum Acidobacteriota; class Terriglobia; order Terriglobales; family Acidobacteriaceae; genus Sulfotelmatobacter. The sequence goes on from JASICF010000315.1 coordinate 11,500, forward strand.
CGACGACTTTGGTGAGGGAAGCGAGATCGAAGAGGGTCGTAGGTTGAACAGGAAGGTTGAAGTTCCCACCCTGTCGCAAAGGGCGCGACAAGGGTGGGGCAACCGCAGCCGCGGTACTGTCCTCATGCTCGTTGTAGGTGAAGTTGCCGAAGGCCTTAAGTGCGACCAACTCTCCGGCGTGGGTGACGGAAATGGATGCTGCGGGGAAAGCGTGAGCATCAATGGCTTCTCGCAGAATGGAAAATGCGGCTGCGAATTGCTGATCCTGATGGTCAAAAGCATCGCGTAAGGGTGAAGAACGTAACGAATCGGCGGGCTTCATAGGATAGCGGAAGTTGTGACTTCGCACAGGGCCGCGCCGCCGGCGATACCGGCATCGGCGCCATAATGGGCCGGTACGAAAGGAATCTCCTGGCATTGGGAATTGATGCACCAGATGGGCAGGCGATCGTGAATCTGACCGAAGAAAGGTTGCATCATGGCGCCGGCGCCTCCGCCGACGATGATTACGTCAGGTTCGAGTAAGTCGATGATGTTGCCGATCCAGATCGTGAGATATTCGGCGGTCTGTTCGAGGACCTGTTTCGCGAGAGAGTCGCCGGCGAGGTAAGCGCGGCCGACCATTTCGCTGGTGATGCGATCGGGGCATCCTTCGGCGTAGTCGAGGATAAGCGAGCGTTCGCCACCGCGAATTTTTTCGGCAGCGCGGCGGGCGATGTAAGGGCCGGCTGCGTGGGCTTCGATGCAGCCGAGTTTGCCGCAGGCGCAACGCGGGCCGCGATAGTCGATGGTAGTGTGGCCGCCTTCGCCGGCTGCGCCGGTGCGGCCGTGATAGATGCGGCGGTTGCAGACAATGCCGGTGCCGATTCCGGTTCCGATGGTGGTGCAGAAAACATTTTTGTAGCCGCGGCCTGCGCCCCAGAGAGCTTCGGCGAGAGCGGCAGCGTTGCCGTCGTTATCGATGTGAACGGGAAGCTTGTAGACTTTGGTGATTTCGGCGGCAAGCGGAAAATTGCGCCATGCGGGAAGATTCGGCGGATTGACGATGACTCCGGTGTGCGGGTTGAGCGGGCCGGGAGCGCAGATGCCGATGCCTGCGATCAGGGACTCGGGCGGGTCGTCCCCATTGATTGAGCCGCAGACCGAATCGATGGCGGAAATGACGGCAGCGAGAGCACCGGCGGAGTCATTCGCGGGCATGGGAACTCGGGTGTGAAGGGTAATTTCTCCGGCGGGATTGACCAGACCAGCGGCAACCTTGGTGCCGCCGACGTCGACGCCGATGAAAGAAGCGTCCGGGCTTGCCATTAGAAGTTCGCACCGGCGCAGGATCGCAGGTTCATCGTTAACCCACTGGGGTGCAGTGTAGCAGGAATGCCGGCCCAGAACATTGTTGGAATGTTAAAGCAAGGCTGCGCGAAGTTTTGCCCCCTGGATGGCGAAGCTGCACAGAAAGACATCTGGGGCAAGATGGCGCTAACCGCCCAAAATGCGGCAGTGACAGTGGGAGCGTGCCTGTGAAACAGCGTTTGGTTTGGTTTATAATCCGCGGAAGCAATGATAGTCAGAGACGCGGCAGCCGTGAGGTTTTCCCCCTCATGCGTTAGACGGCGCGGGCAAAATTCCCTGGAAACCAGTGGCTTACCTGGAACCAGTTGATTAATAAGGTCCGGAGGGAGACTTTACCGGGTCGAGAGGGTTATGTTCGGAGTAGCGTTCTGATTGACTTGTATTTGAGAAATCCTGATTTTCAGCCACAAAACGCTAGCGCCGGATGACTTAGCCGACAGGGGCGGCGGGATCGTGACGGCTCATTCGAACTTAACCAGACCAGATTCTAGGTTCATGCGGAAACAGTAACAATCCCACGTTGAGTGAAGGCGGTATTCGAGAATTCATGAATTCACGAAATGTTTTTCATACCGTAGCGCGCCGGCGGGAATGGCCACCGCTTCTGGGCGTCGTGATTTTATTGATGTGTTCCAACGGCGCATTCAGCCAAAGCCGGCAGACGAAGCCGGTTTCGCAATCCGAACTGGCGCGGCAAAACATGGCTCAGGTGGCGGCAGACACGCAGCAACTGGCGCTGATTCTTCACCGCGATGCAGGATTGATGGTGGAAGTAAAGCGCTGGATCGCGAAAGACGCGACCGACCACGGGCAGATCATTACGGAAAACGATCTTGCAGAAGAAGTGATTTTTGACCGGCTGGAAAATGACATCACCTTCCGGTCGGTGGTAACGGAAATCGTGCAGAAGTACGGGTACCTGTTGCCGATGGTAAACCCGGAATCACCGCTGGCGAAGCAGCAGGACTTGCTCATTCAGGAGCGCGTGAAGTGGATCACGGAAGAAGAGGCTGCGGACCGGGAAAAAATGAAGGCGGAGCGAGAAAAGCTGGCGGAACAGCAAAATTGCGATCCGGGGACTGCAAACTGCGCAGCGCAGAACGCGGCGACGCCATCGACTCAGCAGTTACCTTCGCAACAGCAATTTCCTGGAATGAATCAGTATCCACAGGCGGTTCCGGGACTAGAACCCCCGAATGAAATGCCTCCGACAGTTCCCTACGCTCCGCAAGAGCCCACGACACCCGGCGGCAACGGCACCGACCTGCTGCGAACGAGAGGGCCAGATACGGGCCTCGGGGTCGGCGAGCAAGCACAGGCAGGAAGCGGGACAAGCGGATTCACCGGCTATGGGCAGGATAACGGAGATGAAGAAACTGGTGGAAGTTTTCAGCGCCGCAGCGATGCCAACGGAACCCAGTCGCAAGCGGAGGGAGGGTTCGATGAGTTTGGAGATTTGTCTTTAGATTCTGATTTCGGCGACGGGCTGGGCCAGGGCATGTATGGGAGCACGAATCCCTACGGCAACCGTTCGGGATATGAGAACGGCTACTATCCGTACAGTTCTCCGTATGGCGCTTCTTATGGTTCTTACGGAAGCGCTTCCTACGGTACCGGTAACCGAACAAACTACTACGACCTGAGCGTGAGCAACGCGATCCTTCGTGAAAACGCTCGGCGGGCGCGTGAACCGCTGACGCCGAACCAGCGGCTGGTGCGAAGATCGAATCCCTATCGCGAGATTCCGTCGTTATATGACATGTATCTGCAGGCGGCGGCGCGGCCTGCCGCAGTGCAGCGTTTTGGCATGGAAGTGTTCGAGAACGGCACTCGCGATCTGCAGAACATCCCCATGGATCTTCCGGTGGGGCCGGATTATGTGCTGGGTACCGGCGATGGTGTGTCGATCAATCTATGGGGCGGTGTGTCGCGGCGCTTCTATCAGGTGGTTGACCACGAAGGCCGGCTTAACTTGCCGGAATCGGGGCCGGTGATGGTTGCCGGCAAGTCGCTGGCAGATGTTCAGGAATTAGTCCAGAAAACCTTGCGCACACAGTTCCGTGACGTTTCTGCAGATGTGTCTTTGTCGCGCTTGAGAACCATCCGGGTTTACGTAGTGGGCGATGTTGTGCGCCCGGGCGCGTACGATGTGGGATCGCTTTCGACGCCGCTGAATGCGCTATTCGCCGCGGGCGGGCCGACGGGACGGGGGTCGTTGCGCATACTGAAGCACTATCGCGAGGATCAGTTGGTGCAGGATGTCGATGTTTACGATTTGTTGCTGCACGGAGTGAAGGGCAACATCGCGCGGCTGGAGAATGGCGACACGGTGATGGCTCCCCCGCTGGGTGGAGAAATCACGATTGAAGGGATGGTAAGGCGCCCGGCGATTTACGAGCTGAACCAGGAAAAAACGTTGTCGGATGCGCTGGCGCTTGCGGGAGGGTTGCTGCCCACGGCGACCTTGCGGCATGTGGAAGTGCAGCGCATCGTGGCTCATGAGAAAGAGACGATGCTGAGCCTGGATATTCCACAAGATGACAGCTCGGAACAAGCTACTCTGCAACTGGAGTCGTTCAAGATTCAGGATGGCGACAAGGTTCGCATTTTCCCAATCGCGCCCTACAACCAGGATGCCGTGTATCTCGAGGGGCATGTGATCCGGCCGGGGAAATATTCGTATAAGCAGGGAATGCGAGTCACCGACTTGATTGCCTCGTATAAGGACCTCTTGCCGGAGCCGGCGTTGCAATATGGAGAGATTATTCGACTGAGTTTGCCGGATTACCGGCCAGTGGTGCAGAGCTTCAGCGTGGCGGAGGCGCTGGCCGATCCGAAGAATGCCCCGGAACTCGACCCGTTGGATACAGTGCAGATCTTTGGACGCTACAACTTTGAAGATCCACCCACCGTTTCAGTGCTGGGGGATGTGCGCGCGCCCGGGACTTACCGAACTTCAGGAGATATTCATCTAAGCGACGCAATACATCTGGCGGGAGGATTGAATCCGGACGCGCAAACCGAAGATGCCCAGGTCTTCCGATATATGCCGGACAGCACGTTGAAGATTCTGAACGTGAAGTTAAACACCGCACTCGAGGGCAGTCCGGCTGACAACATCATGCTGACCTCACGGGACCGGGTGCTGGTCCACCGCAACGCGGCGGCCGCGGAACCAGCGACGGTGCTGGTAAAAGGCGAGGTTGAGCGACCGGGACGATATCCTCTGACCGCGCAGATGACGGTATCGGATTTACTGGCGGCGGCGGGGGGAGTGAAGCAGAGCGCCGATCTGCAGATTGCCGATCTCACCCATTATGTCTGGAAGAGCGATAAGCAGGTAACAGGCGACGAGCAGCAGATCTCGCTCGCGAAGGCGATAAGCGGCGACGCGTCGTCCAACGCGGTGTTGAACAACGGCGACGTACTTTCAATCCGGCAGGTGTCGGGTTGGGAGGATTTGGGCGCATCGATCATGGTGCGGGGAGAAGTTGTCCATCCCGGGACCTACGGCATTCGCCCGGGTGAGAGGTTGAGTTCGGTGCTGATGAGAGCGGGAGGCTTTGCTCCGGGAGCTTATCCGTACGGGTCAGTGCTGGTGCGGTCGGAAGTTCAGAAACTGGAGATGCGATCGTATACCGAACTGGTGCAGCGTGTGCGCCAGCAGCAAACACAGCTCCAGTTGACGGCGACCAGTACCAGCGATCCCGACCAGAAACTTTCCGCGGAATCGGCGCTGACCCAGTGGCAGACGACTCTGGATAATCTGGTGAGTTCGCCACCGACCGGCCGAGTGACGATTCAAGTTTCCTCCGATACAAAAGTTTGGGCCAACACCTCCCGCGATATTACGGTGAGGGCGGGAGACGTTCTCGTGGTGCCGAAGCGGCCGAGCTACGTGCTGGTGCAGGGACAAGTGTACGGGCCGACGGCTGTGGCTTATCGTCCGGGCAAGAGCGCGCGCTGGTACTTAACGCAGGCAGGCGGGACGACAAACATGGCCAACAAGCGAGCGACATTTGTGATTCGCGCCGACGGAACTGTGATCAGCAATCACAGCGCGGGGTGGGTGACGGGCGATTCGCTGGGTGTGTCTTTGCAGCCGGGCGA
>JASICF010000316.1 GCA_030044775.1 Candidatus Sulfotelmatobacter sp.
GTTTCATACTCGTGGCAGTCAACAGGTCGCGCTTTTACCTGTCTGGGAAATATCTTGCGCTCCGCCGCGTAGCTCCGGATGTGCAATCCATTTGGGCGAAAGTGAATCAAGTCCAGTCGACGGACTGGGCCGTCGTCTACTGCACCGACGGCGCCATCTACATGGGTTGGATCAAGGAGTTCACGTATGACCCAGACGCAGAGGAAAACGATTTTCTTCTTTCGAGAGCAAAACGCATAGACGAAAACCTAAATGTCAAATACGAGGTGGACGGGCAAGGAGTGTATCTAAATACCAAGAACGTGGCCCGAATTGAATTTGTGAAAGGCACTTAGCAAATCAGTGTCGCCTAAACTACCCCAGCAACCCTAGGAACTTTCCCGTCTGATTCTCATACCCCGGAAACACTTCACCCAAATGCCTGTTCCCCATATGCCGCAGAACCGCTTCACCGAGCACTTGCCGAAAATCCGTCGTCAGCGCCAGGTCTCGACCCTGATAAAGCTGTGACTGGTCGAGTCCCGGCCACCGTCCGTAGACTTTGCCGCCATGCACCGGCCCGCCAAGAACAAACATAACGTTCGCATGTCCATGATCCGTCCCCCGATTGCCGTTTTCATGTGCGGTGCGGCCGAACTCCGACATGGTTACAACTACCGTGTCTTCCCCAAGATCGCCAAGATCCTTCCAGAATGCTGCTAGCGATAGTGAAAACTCACGCAGCACGTTAGCGAGCTGCCCTTCGGTTGCGCCTTCGTTGACGTGATGGTCCCATCCGCTGATGTCGGCAAACGCAACTTGTACTCCCAGATTCGCTTTAACCAGTTGCGCCAGTTGCCCCAGGCTGTCCCCGAAGTGCCCCTTCGGATAGTCGACTCCGGCCGCGGGCACATACTTTGCAGGGTCCGCGGATTTCAGCATCTTGACAGCATCGAAAGTTTCTTCGCCGGCGCTGTGCAGCACGGTATCGGAAGAATGGTCGTACATGGCTTCAAACGCGCTCGCCACGGGAGATGTTTTTGCGCTCCGTCCGCCGACAGTAAAGTCGTTGATATTATTCATGGCGACTGCCGGCTCAATACCGCTCAGAATGCGCGGAATCGAGGGGCCCATGGCAACTGCTTCGAAGGGAGATTTTTGCGCCGGGCCTGGGAGTTCGCGCAACGAACGGTTCAGCCATCCATCTTCGGTCGACTTTACGCCGGGAGTGCCCGACTCCATGAAATCCTGTGCGTCGAAGTGAGAGCGGTTCGGATCGGGCGACCCGGCCGCATGAACGATCGCCAGGTGCCGCTGCTCCCACAACGGTTGAAACGCCGCCAGCGAAGGATGCAGCCCGAAGAATCCATCGAGATCGATCACCGCCTCGCGAGGAATATTAATGCTTGGCCGCATCGCGTAATATTGCGCCTCAGCGTGCGGTACCACGATATTCAGCCCGTCGGCTGCCCCGCGCTGGAAAATTACCACCAGGCGCTTCGTTCGAGTTCCGGCATCCGCCGATCCCCATGCGGCACGGGCAAGAAAGCTCGGTATGGCCGCCGTGCCCACGATGGCCAGCCCGCTATTGCGAATGAAAACGCGACGAGTAATTGGCATACAAATCCTGCTTGCAAGCTCCGCTTAAATTCCCTGGATGCGATCCGTTAGCGGCAAAAAATAGAACGCGAACTGCGACAACGGCCGGCTTCATCTCTTCTGGAACTCGGGCGAGCCCAAAAGCAGACCCGCCGTCGTCAGAACAGATTGAGGCTCAGCCCCGTCCCGCACTTTTTGCGGCATCGAATCTTTCCCCGTTCCGATCTGTTCAGCAATCGAGGTATGCGTCTGCTCCGACACTCCTCCCGCTACCAGCTTTTTTTCCAGCGCTGAAAGGGTCTGGCCGGAATCGGAAAACTGATCGCCGATCAGCGCGTCCCAATCGACTCTTACTCCGCGTATTCTTCCATTCGTCAGCGCCAGGGCAAAATTCATGCGATTCAACAACGCGGATGAACTTACCCACGCATCCGCTTTCATCGAATAGCCGGTAGGCGGCTGCGCGCCGTAAAGCGGCATACCCATACCATTCAACCGGCCGGTGAGAGGCATCGCATCGTCCACTTCCGCTCCGGTGGCCCGAATGCTGGAAACCACAAATTCCAGCGGCGTTTTTACTTTCGCGCGATAAGTGGAATCGTCCCAGAATTCCGGCGATTGGAATAACACGCTTAGCACCTCGCGGATGTCGCCTTTCTTTTTCAGGAAGGTCTTCGCCATGCGATCGACGAGTGCCGGTGGAGGATTATCGGAAACGAAACGTTCCGCCAGTTTGAGAGAAATAAAATGTGCAGTCTGCTTGCTGGTCGCCAACCGGTGCAGCAATTCCAAGCCTTCACTCTTACCATTTTCCTTGATGCGGCGCCCCAGCACGATCTTGGGCCCGGGCTCATGCATGCGCGGCTCAAATTTGAATCCGCCCCCTTGCGCCGGTTTGTCGATGGTCCAACCGGTAAAAACTTTGGCAGCCTCGGTGACGTCGCGCTGCGTGTAGCCTCCATTCACGCTCAGCGTGTGCAGTTCGAGCAGTTCACGGCCATAATTTTCGTTCAGTCCGCTGGGGCGCTTCCCCTGATTTGGCCGCGCCGGACGGCCGATTGCCTGGTAAGGATGAGCTGGAGCTCCCAGAGCCTGTGGCGAGTTCGGCCCGATGCTCAGCCAGTTGTCCAGGTAAAACAGCATCGCCGGACTCTTCGCCGTCGCTACCAGCAAATCTTCAAAACGTCCCAACGCATGCGGACGGATAACGTCGCGCTCATAGCTTGTCAGCATCAGGTGATCGAGTCCTTTTCCGATGAACACATTGAAGTGGTTGCACCAGAAATCCGTCATCACCTCTTCCAGTTGGCGCTGGCTGTAGATGGCGCGAAGCAGTTTTGCCTCAGCCAATTCGGTGTCCACCGCGGCCGATGGATTGTTCAGCGCGATCAGGGTTTCTCTTTCCTGAGGCGACATGCCTTCGACGAAATCTCGCCGCTTGCCTCCGCGCAGAGTCTCGGCAAACGCGATGAGTTCATCCGGCGGCATGGCGAGAATTTTTTGGTACCGTTGGTCGGCAGGAAGGCTGGATAACTCTTCAAACTCGACGGTTGAAAGGGCGGGAGCAGCCGCTGGTTCGCGGTCGACAGATTCCGGCGCTGCAGCGGCTGACGCTGACATCGTTTCCTGCGAGACCTCGCCAGGTTTCGTCGCTACAGCGGAACCGCTTGCAGCTTTGGCTTCTGTTTCTTCTTTGCGCTCTTTTCGCGCCTGCACCCGGGCAAGCTGGACCTCGTAGATTGCTCGCAGCGCTGGATCCGAAGGCATCGCCCGCTTTCCCTTCATCACCTGAACGATCTCTTGCGGATCGGGAAAGTTTTCCGCAAGCTCATGCGTGCTCATGCCTAGCGTGCGCAGCGGTTCCAGCCGGGAATTGAGCGCGCCGTCATCGATTCTTTCGGGGTGTAGTTGCAGATTGATCCAGCGGTCGACGCCCATCGCCATTACTTGCTGTAGATCTCCGGGACGGGGGCCGAAAGTCAGTCGATTCAGCGCTTGCAGTGCGCGTTTTTCGTCGCCCGAGTTCAATGACTTGGTGTCGTTCTTCTCCGCCAGCAATTGCGGGGCGACACACGCCAGACCGAATACCAATATGAATATTCCGAATTTTGTCCGGGCCAGGCGCATGAAATTCCAAGCAGGGAAGAAGTGGCTTTCCCATTATCAACCCCGGTTACGGGAAAAAGTTGTTAGCTTTGGTTACCAAAGAACAATAGGTGGCGCTGCGGCGGTGCAGCCTGCTCTGGTCCCGCACGGCGCCCTTTACAGCAGTGAGGTAACCGTGATGAAGAGGAGGCGGCTTTGATGCAGCCGCATAGCTTCACCTTACGTGAGGTAGGTTCTTCCGTTCGAGATTTTGTGCTGCAAGGCCGCGGCGAAGTGGTCAATATCGGTCGGCGCGATACTCACAGGCATGTGATCTGCCAGCAGCGGAACTCGATTGCTGCCCACGGCATCGCGCCGCACTTGAATCAGCAACCCCTGCACAGCCTCTGGATCGTATTTCTGCGGCGTCATCCTGACTAGGTCGCTCAATGCGTTGCCCAGAGACAGCGATTCACGGTAAGGACGCTTGCTGGTCATTGCGTCAAAGGTGTCGGCCAGCGCCATGATTCGCACTGGCATGGGCAGCTCGCTGCCGCGAAGCCCGTCCGGATAGCCCGAGCCATCGCAGCGCTCATGGTGCCAGCGCACCGCCTCATGAATCTTTGGCCAGGGAAACCTCACGCTGCTTACGATCTGATGGCCAACGACGGTATGGTCTGCCATTTCGCGAAACTCTTCAGGGTCTAGAGCCGTGGCCTTGCTGAACAGGCGGCGATCCACTGCTACTTTGCCGATATCGTGCAGATAACCCGCGCTGCGCAGCGCAGCCACTTCTCCTGTATCGGCGCCTATCGCCTCGCCAATCGCGGCGGCATATCGCCCCACTCGCAGCGAATGGCCGTGAATGTTGACGTGCTTCACATCGATCGCGGTGGCAAATGCCTCGAGCGCCGTGTCGTAGAACCCGTTCAGCGACGCCATGAGGCGCAGATTTTCGGTCACGCGCTGCGCCAGCGTCTGCGACAGTGCATGGTTCTGCACCGCAAGCCCGATGTAATTGCACAGCAGATCCATGGCATCGAGTTCGCTTTGCTGGTAAGGCGCATCCCCGGGTCTGCGGCCCAGAGCCACAACCCCGGCCAGCTTTCCTCCCGCTTTCAGCGGAGCCACGCACTTGAACAATTCCGGCGCGACATTGCCGTTCGAACTGAGAAAGACCGAATACGTCGAAGCATTCAAGACGATCGGTCCGCGTGCAGCGCCAAGGGCATGAGCGTGCTTCGGCAGAAGCGGAATGAAGGCGGGCTCGGGCAGCATGGCGAAACCGCTCGCCGCGACCGAGGTGAGCATTGTAGGTTTTTCGTTGAAAATGAAAAGTGCGCCTTCGCCCGCACCCGCTGCTTCCATTACCGCGGAAAGCATGCGGCTGGCCGTCTCGGGAAATTCGCGCTCTGCCGTCAGCTCCGGCCCAAGCTCCGAGAGTGCTTCGACTGTGCGCAACAGCCTGCGGAAGTTGTGTGTTTCCACGGTCACGATGAGCGGCGCGTCACACTGACCAAAAATGAGCGTACCACGCGGAAAAGCATATCGAGAGATGTGCTGTTGGTTAGTTTGGTGCAGTATTGGTGCGGGTGGAACTGCGTTGATTCTCGCAGGCGATCCTTAGAAATGTTCGCGCAATTCGGCGAAGCGGCCCACGATCAGCAAGCTCTGCGATTCCGGAGCCGCATTCAGTTCCTCGTGCTCCAAAACCCAGGTATCGCCGTGCGGCACAAAAACCGCATTCAGTCCTACAGCCAGCGCCGGATTGATGTCGGACCTGGGGCTATTGCCGACCATCCAGGTTTTTCCCCGGACTAATTCATACTTTTCCACCAGAGACTCATACGTCGCAAAATTTTTCTCGGCGACGATCTCGGCAGCGGCAAAATGTCCGCGTAATCCCGAGCGCTCGATCTTTCCCGATTGCTCCGCCATCGCACCCTTGGTAACCAGAATCAGCCGGTGCCGTTTGGAAAGATGCTGCAGTGTTTCAGACACCTCCGGCAAAAGTTCAATGGGATGATCCTCGATTGTGTGCGTGAAGCTGCGAATCTGGGCCCGCAACTCAGAAGTGACGGGATTCGCGCTCAGGCGCTCGAACGTCCGCACCAGAGCGTGGGCGAAGCTGTGCAGCCCATAACCATGCGTCACGATGCATTCGCGCTCCACGTCATTGAGCACTTCGCGAACCTGCTCGGGAGAGAATTCATGGTGATTCAGAAAGGAAATGAACTTGGCGATCGCCCGCTCGAAATAGATGTTGTTCTCCCAGAGCGTATCGTCGGCGTCGATCAGGAGGGTCTGTGCCGGCAGGATTTTTGGGTTTGCGCGCTCGAAGCTCATAGCTCGAAGCTCATAGCTCGCAGCTTCAAACCCATTCTACCTTTGCTTCCGGCCCGATGATTCCCGCCTTGTGCCCCATATCGAGCAAACGCGTGACCGCCTCGCGGCCATCGGGGCCGTAATCGAGTGTGCGATCGTTTACGTACATGCCGACGAACCGGTCGGCAGTCGAGCTATCGAGGTCGCGGGCGAATTGCATCGCGTAAGCCAGCGCTTCTTCGCGATGATCGAGAGCATATTGAATGCTGTCGCGCAATGCTTGCGTCACCGCGGACATAAGCTCCCGGCCGAGCGCGCGGCGAATCGCATTACCGCCCAGAGGCAGCGGCAGGCCCGTCATCTTCTGCCACCATCGCCCCAGATCCACGATCCGATGCAGCCCGGCCTTGTCGTACGTAAGCTGACCTTCGTGAATAATCAATCCAGCTTCATACTTTCCCTCGAGCACCTGCGGAATGATCTGATCGAAAGGCACAACTTCGGTTTGCACTCCCGGCGCAAAAAGTTGCAATGCGAGGTATGCAGTCGTTAGCGTTCCGGGAACCGCGATTCGCTTCTCTTTGATCTCGCTCTGCGTAAACGGCCGTGGAGAAACCACCATGGGCCCATACCCTTCGCCTACGCTGCCGCCGCACGACATGAGCGCGTACGCCTGCTGAATGTAGGGGTAAGCGTGAAACGAAATCGCCGTCACGTCGTAAACGCCCTCGCGAGCCTTTTTATTCAGTGTTTCGATGTCGCACAGACTGTGAGTAAAACGCAGCCCGGGAACGCGAACCTTGTGCGTTGCCAGCCCGTAAAACATGAAGGCATCATCGGAGTCGGGGCTGTGTGCAATCGTGATCTCCCGTGTCTGCGATGCCGATCCGCCAGGGTGTTTCGCTTCTTGTTCTGAAACTACTGTCATTTCTACTCCAACATTCTTGCTGCGGATGTTGCTGTCTCTATGCGCTTTGATAATGCTGCCAGCGCGCCGCGATTCCCGCTGCCATCATCACCTTGATTATTTCCGCAAAAACGAACCAGTAAAAGCCCCAGCGGATTGCTTGCGCCATTGAATGCGTGAGAATTGCAAGCCATCCCAGACCCGATGCGAAGAGCAGAACCTCGCTGACCAATGCTGCCGCAACCGCGCGAGCGAAATTCCTGCGGCCGCTTTCCATGACGTATCCGGCAAGCCACGCGACGAACGGATACGCCAGCAAGAATCCGCCGGTCGCTCCCAACAACTGCGCAATGCCTCCTGCGCCCGTAGGGTTAAAGACAGGCATTCCCACTGCGCCTTCTGCCAAATAGAGCGCGAGCGCCGCAAATCCGCGCCGGCTGCCCAACAAGAGACCGACCAGCAGCACTCCTAAATTCTGCACCGTCAGCGGCACAGGCGTGAACGGGAGAGGAATCGTGATCCGCGCGCACAACGCTACAAATAAGCTTCCTCCCACGACCAGGGCAGCTTGACGCGCGGACTCAGATAACAAAGTGTGCTCTCGAAAACCAGGGCTGCCTTCAATTGCCAGCTTTTTCATGCAGGATTCTCCAACCTCGGTGCGACCATCCTCTTAGATGCGATCCGCCTGCCGCTCAGGTTCGACTTCGCTCGAAGCTTCTTCCCGTGCGGCATGGGTGCTCTGCAGGTGATGTCGCAAGCGAATATATAGAGCAATGGCAACGCACACGATCACCAGGGTACTCACACCCAGGATCACGAACCACCAGATCATGCGCACGACGAAGTAGCATAACAGATGCGCTTGCAGCTGAAGCCGCTAAATCGTGCGCGAGAGTGGCAGTTTCTCTAATTTTTGCCGGGAGCCATTCTTTCGCGCATGGTTTCGACCCGCTTGAGCATGAACTTGAGTCGTTCGCGCCCGAACTTCGTGCTGTTGATTACTTTTTCAATGGCGCTGAACATATGGGGATCGCCAGCTTTCTCTCGCAGTTCTTTCAGGAAGGGATGCACCTTCGCATAAACAATAAACATCTCTCCGCTTACGGACGGCTGCAGAAACAGGTCCACATTGAGCGCGCCTTGCAACACGAACGATGCGGCCATGCTCCAATATCCGCTCACCTGCCGCAACCAGTTGTTCTCCTGCGATCCCATGGTGAACGCGACCTTCATGAAATCATCGGCGCTGTTCGGCCAAAATGAGCTAACCCACCAGTTGCGCGCCTTGCGCATCTCCGCTTCGCGGCGCAGGTCATAAAGTTGCATGATCAGTTGAGCATCACCAGCAGTTGCTTTCTTGGGCATGGATCACCTCGGGAGAATTGAGTGGATTGAGCCATTGAGCGATTGCAAAAGCCTGATCAAATCGCGCGATCACTCAATCGCCCAATCTCAAAATGTTACGCAGTCGTCGCAGCTGCTTCCGGCGGCGGCGCAGGCCGCTCGTAATCGCATTCCTTATTCGGGCACGCGATCACCGGCCCGGCCTTCAGATTCTTCTCGACTAAGTACTCGCTGCCGCACTTCGGGCACTTTTCCGCGATTGGCCTGTGCGCCGAAGTGAATTTGCACTTCGGATAATTGCCGCATCCATAAAACGTGTTGCCTTTACGGGCGCGCTTCTCGACCAACTCGCCGTCCTTGCATTCAGGGCACTTCACGCCAATAAAATTCTGCTTTACATATTTGCAGTCCGGATATCCGCTGCACGCCGTGAATTCTCCAAAGCGCCCGTGGCGGATCATCATGTTTCGTCCGCATTTCGGGCAAGGCTCATCGAGCGGAATGTCGGGAACTTTCTTGCCCTGGTCCAGCCGCCGCGTCGTCTTACAATCCGGATATCCCGTGCACGCCATGAACTGCCCGAAACGGCCGCGCTTCAGCACCATGACACGTCCGCAGTTCTCGCAATATTCTTCTTGCGCTCCGGTTTCCTGCACATCGGCCGAATCCAAATCCGGCAGATTGATCGGGTTTTCTTTCGTGAACGTGCAGGTATTTGGATCGTCTTTATCGTAGGTGCTGCACGCGTAGAACGACCCGTGCTTGCCCCACTTGATCACCAGCGGCGCCCCACAGCGCTCGCACTTCTCGTCCGTGGGTTTCTCCATCCGCTTGATGTTCTCCATGTGCTTTTCGGCATATTTGAGATCTTTCTGGAATTTCTTGTAGAACTCGGCGAGCGCGTCAGTCCACTTTTCCTTGCCCTCTTCGATTTCGTCGAGTTCCTCTTCCAGCCGCGCGGTGTATTGCACGTCGAAAATGTCGCGGAAATTTTCCACCAGCAGATCGGTCACGACCAATCCAATTTCCGTCGGAGTAAATTTTCCGCCGATTTTCTGCACGTATTGCCGTTCCTGAATCGTGCCCAGAATCGCGGCATACGTCGAAGGCCGGCCAATGCCGCGTTCCTCCAGCTCTTTCACCAGCGAGGCTTCGTTGTAACGCGGTGGAGGTTCCGTGAAATGCTGCTCCGGCTTCAACTCTTTCAACGTGAGTTTTTGTCCCGCTTCCAGCGCGGGCAGCTTATGTTTCAGTTCCTCGTCTTCTTCGTCTTTACCTTCCTTCGATTCTTCGTAAACTCTCAGGAAGCCGTCGAACTTCAGCACCGACCCGGTAACGCGGAACCAGAACGCGTCTGCGTTTTTCGTCTTCGCGTCAATGTCGACCGTCGTTTGATCGAACACCGCCGGATTGATCTGCGACGCGACAAACCGCTGCCAGATCAGCTTGTAAACCTTGAACTCATCTTCTTTTAAGTATTGCTTGATCTGGTCCGTATGCCGCATCGCCGAAGTCGGACGAATCGCCTCATGCGCCGCCTGCGCTTCCTTCTTCTCTTTATATGTATTTGGCGTTTCCGGCAGATATTGCGGGCCATACTCTCTGCCCACATACTCCCGCACTTCGGTAATCGCCTCGGGCGCGACTCGCGTCGAATCGGTACGCATATAAGTAACCAGGCCGACCAGGCCCTCTTCGCCCAGTTCCACGCCTTCGTACAACCGCTGCGCGATCATCATGGTGCGCTTCACGCTGAAGCGCA
>JASICF010000025.1 GCA_030044775.1 Candidatus Sulfotelmatobacter sp.
AATTTCTTGCCCTGCTCCCGCTGGTGGCGATTCAAAGTCCTAATTCCAATTTGAATCAGCCGTTTTGCCAGGTGTTCTTCCATGATTCGCGCAAACGGACAGGCATGGGATACGCGGCTACCCTCGAATTCGTCGTACAAATCCGAATGTGCATCGAAGTGAAGAATCGTCAGGTCGCGATAGTGCGGACCGAAAGCTCTAAGAATTGGATAGGTAATCGAATGGTCTCCGCCCAGCACGACCAGCCGCCCGCCTGCTCGGAGCGCTTCCGCGATAACACGCTCGATCTCTGCAAAGTCTTCGAGTACCTTTTCCCGTGTATTGCTCAATCGCAAATCGCCCGCATCAGTTAAAGAATTCGCCGCGCCAACATCCACGCCTGACTCCGACCACCCATTCGAAGCCTCGCAGCGAAAAGCTTCTCGAATTTTGACGGGCGCGTCGGCCGCCCCTCGCAAATAAGATGAGTTCACATCGAGCGGTATACCCAGAAGAGTCGCCATCCCCCGCCGATGCTTCGTGAGCCTTGCTCTTAGCTTTTTCCTGGCCATCCAAACCTCGCGTCCCCGGTATCCCGCTGAAACGCCGCACTTCGCGTGAGTTCTGCGCCGCAGAATCTACCAGTAACTGTCCCGCATCCTTTATTCTAGTGACTGCGCAATTATGCCCATCGTGAAATCAGAAGTGTCGCACAGCCCGGTGATAGAACCGTCTTCGAACGGAGCGAATAACCCCGAGCGCGAACGCGCTTTCAGCGCGTTCCGCCAATGGGGATACCTTGAGGGCGATCTCGACCCGCTCGGTTTTCTGCGTCCGCGCCCCACTCCCGAACTGCAGATCGATAACCAATACGCCCGCGAAGCCCGCGCCATTTATTCCAGCACCATCGGCGTCGAAATCAACCACATCTACGCCCCCGAGCGCCGCCGCTGGATCTACGAGCGTATGGAATCGCCTTCGCAGGGTTTCGAGGTTACTGAAAAAGATCACCAGCGCATTCTCGACCTGCTCATTCGTGCCGATGTTTTTGAACAGGTGATGCAGCAGCGTTACCTCGGCAGCAAACGCTTCTCGCTCGAAGGCGTCACCGCTCTGATTCCTTTAGTTGACGAAGTTCTCGACACCGGCGCGCGATTGGGCGCGGTCGAGCTGGTCATGGGCATGAGCCATCGCGGCCGTCTCAACGTGATCGCGCATGTTGCCAGGCGCCCGACCGAAGAAATCTTTGCCGGCTTCGAAGACGTCGATCCGCGCAGCGTTCTTGGCTCCGGTGACGTGAAATACCACATGGGCGCCACCGGAGAATACGTCACGCGCAGCGGCGGCAAAGTACACATTCATCTTGTTTCGAATCCAAGCCATCTCGAGGCAGTCGACCCCGTGACTGTCGGCCGCACGCGTGCCAAGCAAGACCGCGCCGGCGAAGGCGGCCGCGAAAAATATCTTCCGCTTCTGGTTCACGGCGACGCTGCATTCGCCGGACAAGGCATCCTCGCCGAAACCATGAACTACGCCGACCTTCCCAGCTACACCGTCGGCGGCACCATTCACATCGTCGTCAACAATCTCCTCGGATTCACCACAAGCTACACCGAAGAACACTCCACGCGCTTCGCGGCTTGCATTGCCCGCCGCCAGTCGATCCCGATCTTCCACGTCAACGGAGAAGATGTCGACGCCGTCGTTCGCGCCGCTCGCCTCGCCACCGAATATCGATATCGATTCGGCACCGATGTTGTCATTGATCTCATCGGCTATCGCCGCCATGGCCACAGCGAAGTCGATGATCCGACCGTCACCCAGCCGCTCCTCTATAAGAAAATCAAAGACCATCCGCCGCTGTGGGAAATCTACGCCGATGATATCGGCGCAACCGACGCTGCTGCGCACGCGACGGCGGTTAAAGCTGAATTCGAATCGGCGCAGAAGCAGGCCGGTAAACTCACCAAAAAGCCAACGCTTCGCGACCTGCCCAAATACTGGGATCAATACTACGGTGGTCTTTACAAGCCGGAATTCGAAGTCGAAACGGGTTTGCAAGAAGAAGAGCTGGCCGCCTTATCGGCGAAGCTGACGACTTATCCCGAGGGCTTTCACATCCATCCGAAAGTAAAAAAGCTTCTCGAGCAACGCGCCGAGATGGGCGAGGGCAAGCGCCCGGTCGATTACGGCATGGCCGAAGCGCTCGCATTTGCCAGCCTCGTGAAATCCGGCATTCCAGTTCGCCTGTCGGGACAAGATTCCCGCCGTGGCACCTTCAACCAGCGCCACTCTGTTCTGATCGACATCGAAAACGAGGACGAATATGTCCCGCTAGAAAACATCGTCGCCGGCCAGGCGAATTGCGGAATCCACAATTCCACTCTTTCCGAACCCGGCGTGCTCGGCTACGAATACGGGTACAGCCGCGATTACCCCGAAGCTCTCGTCTTGTGGGAGGCGCAGTTCGGCGACTTTGTCAACGTCGGGCAGGCCATCATCGATCAATTCATTTCCGCTGGCGAAGCCAAGTGGAACCTGCTCTCCGGTCTCGTTCTGCTTCTGCCGCACGGTTACGAAGGCCAGGGTCCCGAGCATTCGAGCGCGCGTATCGAACGTTTCATTCAACTCGCCGCCAAGCACAACATTCAAATCACGCAGCCCTCGAACGCCGCGCAATACTTTCATCTCTTGCGCCGTCAGGCGCTTCGCCATTGGCGCAAGCCGCTAATCGTTTTTACGCCGAAAAGCATGCTGCGCCATCCCGATGCCGCGTCGCCCGTCGAAGATTTCGCTCGCAAGAATTTTGCCAACGTTCTTCCTGACACGGAAATCGGCCAGGCCAGTCGCATTCTCGTCTGCACCGGAAAGATCGGCCACGAGCTTCAGGCTGAGCGCAAAAAGAGGAAGGATAGTTCGACGGCGATTGTCTTAGTCGAGCAGCTTTATCCTTTTCCGGAGAAAGAGCTCACCGACGAATTCGCCCGGCACGGCAGCGAAGGCGATATTGTCTGGGTGCAGGAAGAGCCCGCCAATATGGGAGCGCTCTTTAACATGCTGCCGCGCCTTGAGCGCATCGCCGGCAAGCGACACGTAATGTCAGTCAAGCGCAGCTCCAGCCCCAGTCCGGCCAGTGGCAGCGCCAAAGCACACGAAGTGGAACAGAAGACGCTGTTAACCCTGGCGTTCACGACCAAAGGATAACGATGCTCGCAGCCTCTTGTTTCGTCCTGAGGTGGTACGCCGCTCCGTTTCTATGTTGAGTTTTCCGTGAAGAAGCTCAATGACTTCAGCCCCGGCACCCTAGCCGCCCACGAATGCGGTAGTGTAAGATCACACATGAAACGCGTCGCGCCGCCTCGGTCGAAGACAGGTTTGATTGCTCCATAATTATAGCCAGCGTGACCTGCAAATTTGAGCGCAGGCCGGGCGACGGTTGATCAACAGAGTCGGAGAGGTGGCAGAGTGGCCGAATGCGGCGGTTTGCTAAACCGTTGTACGGGCTAACACCTGTACCGAGGGTTCGAATCCCTCCCTCTCCGCCAGTGTTTCAGATACTTACAGAGCACACCTGCCGTTTCACCTGCCGTTCAACGCTAACGCGGTGACTTTCTCACTCGCGGCAGCCATGTCAGCGGTAGTCGCAGTCCCGTAGACGTTCATGGTGGTTCTGATGTCCGCATGACGCATGAGCTTTTGCTGTACGCCTATCGGAGTACCGACGGCATCCAACCATGATCGGTGGGTGTGTCGGAACGTATGGGAACTGATGTGAGGAATGCCAGCTTTAACCGCAGCTTTTCGAAGTGCCTGCCACACTCCAGCGTAGGAAATTGGCAAACGTCCGATTTTTACAGAGCTTGCAAACATCCAGTCGTCGCCAGCGCTGAACTCAGTTGTCTGCCTCCACGTCTTGAGGACCTTCAGCATCGCGTTATCGATGTGCATTGAACGTCGTGATTCCGGCGTCTTCACGTCATCGACTACCTGATGCACGATGCCGCGTTCGACATTGAGCCTGCCGTTCAACCAATCAACGTCCGACCACCGCAGGGCTAGACACTCGCTGATACGCAGACCAAAGCACACACAGACGAGCGCGATAGTGTGGAATGCCCCCTTCAGCTGCTGCACAAGCTGGTGGAACTCGTCCACAGTGAGGCTACGCGGTTGACGTACGCGTTTGGATGCCCCTTTGATAGTGACCAATTCCATCGGATTTCGCTGTATTGGGACATCACAGCGCCACATTGCGAAGTCCCACAGGGCTCGGACAAGGCCACGGATGTGAACCTTGCTCTTAGGAGCGAGGTTCAAGGATTGCAACCACAGGTCAACGGGACGGGCGTGTAGCTCTTGCAGAGTACAGCTGCCCCACGTCGGAACGATATAATGATTCAGCCACGTGTTATAGCCTTGTCGCGTCATCGCTCGCTTGGGCATCTTTTCTGCTCGGTATTGTTCAACTAGCCGAGTCACGGTTGGCGTTGTGTTGCTGATGGTGATTTGGTTTTCAATCGCATCTCGCAACGGCTTGGCGGCCCGCCATGCGGATGCTTTTGTAGGGAATTGATTCGTGGTACCGATCTTCCTGGAGCGGCGCTTGCCTTTTTCCCAGAAGAAAAAGTTCCACGTCTTGATGCGTTTGTCGAGTACCACACTGCCACTTCTACTTCGTTGTCTCACTGAATCCTCCGTTTCGTGAGAGCAACAGACGGCGTAAATAGTGTAGCGTCTAAGTCCTCCACGCGAAAGCGCCACGTGATGCGCGCTGTGCCAGACAGAACATAACCCTTAATTCGTCCTTGTCGGGCCCACAGGAGAAGCGTGCGGTGTTCGATTTTTAGGTAGCGCGCGGCTTCCGGGGCCGTGAGCCATTCAGTTTGTGGAAGAGAGCCCAAACTCCAAGTCCTTATTCTGGCATTCAATATTTGGGAAGGGAGGGCAAAAGCGATGACCGACTTTCGGTCTCAGATGTTCACCTGGGGAACCAACATCCGAATGTCTCGGCCTCTTCTCCCTGCCAATTCAATTGTCTAGGAGGCCACAAGTAGTTTCGTGGCGTGGTTCGAGATGAGAAATCGGGGGTGAAATGGTGTGGTTTGTGGCGAACGGCTAAAAGCGCGGCTTTCGCCCGTCCGGAGTTTTGTAGCGCTGGTGCCCGCGAAAGGCCTTGCGCCAGTCGCGCACAGTGCTCCAGCTGGGCTTCTTGCTCAGATGAGGGGCATACTTGTACAGGGTCGCAATTTGACGAAAGATGAATTCATCTCCGTCATCCCATTCGCGAACGTCCATGAATGTCGCTTTGGCGCTAGGAGTATCAATCCTGTCTACCCACTCCCACAACACCGCAAACTCCTGAGTCGTAGAATTTCTTATTTGGGAAGCGGTCAGCCCGTCATTCCGATAAAGGCTCCTCACTCTCTTAAGGTGGCGATAAATATCGGCGACTGTCCTGCCTTCACGAACCCCCTTAGAAATATTGGAAGCTACTAGAGCGCCTTTGATCAGGCCGCCCATCGTCAGTGAGGCAATTTCGGTAGTGGGCGTATCAAGAATTGCCGGAGGCAGAGCAAGCTGTGTTTCCCTCCTCGAAGGCCGTGACCTAGCGCGTGACTCAAGTTCCAATGCTTCAATTTCTATTTTTTCAGCCCAATCCCGGGCTAGCTGGTCTGCGGAACGATTGAAGGACTCGATTTGTAGCGTCGCTCTGCTATAGACGCCACCGGTTCCGATTGCCCACCTTCGTGCTTCCTGAGCCACCGAAGTTTTTCTTATAGCAATGAGCCGGCGAAGAACATGACTGTAAATAGTTTTGACCAAGTCTGCAGACTTTTCACCACTTTGAAGTTGCCAGACCTCAGAGTAGATGGAGTAATACTGAGCCGCCAACTTGTCGATCTTGCGCAGGTTCATGGCAAGGATCTCGCGGAGGATGCTGCCGAAATTTAAGTTCCCTCGATTGTTAAAGCGAATTTGTCTCGCCTCAATCGCGATTTCGCTCTGCAGCTTCCGATGCGCCCGACTGGTTCTCAGTTTGACCAAGCGGTTATGCTCCGGGTTGAGCTGCCGCCAAACGCCAATGACCTGCGTTTCGGCGAAGGTGGATTTGTTCGGAGAGGCCCTGTCGAGCAATGTTTTCACCCTCAAATAAAGCTCATCAGCTTTGCGCGTGATACCTTGAGGCTTCTTAAAGCCGAGCGCGCTCACCACGTTTTTCTGCTTACGAATACCGCTCCACGCATCTTTGTGCCAAGCCTCATTAGAGGCAAGTCACGATGGTAACGTCGCAAACACACACTTGCATAGAGACGGCGCTTTGTTTGGCGAGAAGGCCATGACGAACTTCGGCGGTGATCTCAGCACGTTGACGCTGTTCGGTTTAACCGCAGAGTCCCGACCCAGCGACTACGCCGTGCTGCTCTCCCCGGCTTGCGGTTCCATAGTCGGATCAATTCAAGCCTGTTGGTTTCGTCAATCAAGGACAGGGTCTTAGGAAACCAAAACGCCGCGATGCGCCTTTCTTCCTTCGTTAGCAGAGTGATCGGAAAGCCGAGATTGTTGTAGGTGCATTGTTCTTTCACTTCCTAAATCCTACGCTCAAAACCTGTCGGTTGGCTATTATCAATACGCGCCGTATCCGATGCGACCTCCGAATTTGCCGTAAAGGCGATCGTC
>JASICF010000317.1 GCA_030044775.1 Candidatus Sulfotelmatobacter sp.
CCCTCGACTCTGAAAAATGCCGGCGAGCTCCATCCTTAGGGAGTACGGCAGCTCGCCAGGCCTTTGCCGTATTTCGCGCCGATGATGAAGGCGCCATTCAGCATCGACGGCACCACGCCCACGCACTGGGCCGAACGCAAGACATCCTGGGGAATGCCTTTGTCTGGAGCTGCCTGAATTTCGTTCAGGACTTCGGCTGCGGCCTGCACACGGTCGGCAGCCTTCGTTGCACCGTTCTCATCCGCAAGAGAAAACGAACAGAGACACGCCACAGAGATCAGGAATAGACAAATTCTCATGTTTCCTCACAACATAGGATTTCTGAGAGTAGATATTTGGATTGTAACCGAACCGCTCTGAGTTGCACGCCGAGGGGCGTTCCACCCGCAGCAAATCAAAAAGCCGAACCCGAATCTGGAGAACTCGATCAGCGAATCGATGATTGGACGATCGCAGTGAGATGACGGAATCGAATGACGCCAAGAGAAGGACCAAAAAAATCGGGGTCAAAAGTGGTGACCCTAATCGCCACTCCCAACCCCGTCTCCCAGGTTCTGTGGTAGGTGAGGCGAGTATGCGGCGGAGTTGCCTTTACGGCAAGATTACCGAGGTCATTGTCCCAAAGTTACCCAGGACATCTAGGAGGTTGTCGGCTGGAATCCGCATCGCCAAGCGGCTTCGAAGGTTCCCCGAAGGTGGGCTACTCTGACTACTTTGCAGCAACCAGCGAGTGCGTGATGGCGTGAACCGAGAGCGCGATGCGATTCTGCACACCCACTTTGCGCATCAACTTCGCGACGTGAGCTTTCACCGTGCGTTCTTCGATCCCCAGTTGTGCCCCGATTTCCTTATTCGAGCGCCCCGCAACCAGCATCTCCAGAACTTCCTTTTCGCGATCCGTAAAAGTCACGCGGCCGGCTGGAAAGATGCGTCCCGGCGCAGAGGATACCCGCTCGATGAACATAGAGAGCACTTTTCGCGGCGCCCAAACCGATCCCTGACTCACCACGCGAATTGCCTGCACGAATTCCGCCGCCGATGCCGCTTCGTCTACATAGCCTTTTGCGCCCGACGCGATCGCCTTAAGAATGGTTTCTTCATCCACGCCGGAGCCAGTCACAATGATGCGCAGATCGGGGCGCGTAGCCTTCAGACTTGCCATCACATCAAACAAATTTTGGCCCGAACGATTCCCTAAAAGGATCAAATCCACTTCTTGCAGCACCGAAATTTCCGGCAGCGTAGCGGAGATGAGTTCGAACTCAGGCTCTGTGTCGAACAAGGCGCGGAATCCAACGAACCTCAACGGGTCGCTCTCCACAACTGCGATTTTGATGATCGGTTTCCTGGCTACGGCTGCTTTCATAGGTGTCCCTGTTGGCTGTAGTTACGTAGCTAGAGCATAGCGGCATTTGCTCTCTCTGCAAAGAGAACGTGACCGAAGTGAAATTACGGGAGTAACATGAAAAAGCCTGCGAAAACGGCGCTTCCGCAGTCGATATGGAGATGAAAATTTCTGGTGGTTTGTTGGCGGAGAATATTTCAGCATGAAAAAAAGTTTGACGATTTTTGTCACCGCAGTTTTTGCCGCATTATTCTTGCCTTCGCTGGTTTGCAGTCAATCTTCTGGCGCACAAAATCCAGGCGCTCCCGCCCCGCCAGTTCAGCCTCAGGGGCCTGCCTATCAACCGAAGTTCCCCGGCGACCCGGCGCATTCTGATTCTGAAGCCGACGCGCTCGGTTACCTGCGCGTGGTCATGCGCGCCGAACATCTGTTCAATAAGCATTACGGACATTACGCCGAGTCACTGCCCGACCTGGTGCACACCGGCTCGTTTACCAAACGCATGCTGAATCCCCAGCAGGGCGACTACAGCGTCGGCTTCAAAGGTAAGAAAGACGGATTCGCCGTGACCATGACGCCCAACCAACCCGACCCTCAACATCGCTCCTTCTACGGCAACGAGGATGGAAAAATTCACGCGGATGAAGAAAAACCCGCCGATGAAAACTCACCCGTCATCAGCAGGGCATTCCTGGCAAAACCGCATTCGGAATAAGAATAGGAAAAATATAAAATAGAATTCGTACGGAGGAATCATGCCAGCAACGATCGGCGGGCCTGCGCCGGAATTTTCGCTCAAAGATCAGGATCAGAAAGAAATCAAACTCAGCGACTATCGCGGCAAGAAAAAAGTTGTGCTCGTCTTCTACCCGCTCGATTGGAGCCCGGTATGCACCAAAGAGCACGCCTGCATGGTCAACGACAAGAAGCAATTCGAAGAACTTGATGCGCAGGTGCTTGGCATCAGCGTTGACAGCGTTTGGTCTCACAAGGCCTATGCCGACAAAATGGGCATTCATTACCCGCTGCTTGCCGATTTCCAGCCGCGCGGAGCGGTCGGCGAGAAGTATGGCATTTATCTGGCGGATAAAGGCATTACCGGCCGCGCCATCTACATCATCGACCGCGACGGCAAACTCGCGTGGCAGAAAAATTACGACATTCCAGTCGTGCCCGATATCAAGGAAGTGTCACAGGCTCTGGCGGGAGTGAAGTAGGCAGAAACAAGCGAAAAATTACTAGAGGGTACCCCATCCTAATCTCGCCGCTCTTTGGCGAGACTAGGGTGGGGATTTTGATTCTTGATTCTTAAGATGCACGGCCAGAGCGAGTTTACCCGCTCTTCGCCGCGCTCCCATCCAATCCCAGTTCTCCAGCAATCGGTTTCATTGCGTCGATACAGAAACCAATATGCTCGTCGAGATCGACACCCAGCGCGGCTGCGCCATTGATGATGTCATCTCGATTCACCTTGCGTGCGAAGGCCTTGTCTTTCATCCGTTTTCTCACCGACTTAACGTCGACTTCTGCAAGAGACTTACTCGGTTTAATCAGAGCCACGGCCGTGATGAATCCAGCCAGTTCGTCGCACGCGAATAATGCTTTTTCCATCGGAGTGTCGCGGGTCACGCCGGTATATTCGGCGTGAGACATAATGGCGCGGCGGATGATTTCCGGCCATCCCCGCTCTTTAAGAATTTCGTTCCCTTTGTAGGGATGGTCTTCGAGGCTGGGATATTTTTCGTAATCGAAGTCGTGAATCAAGCCCACGATGCCCCAGAGTTCTTCTTCGAGAAGTCCACCAGGGGCTAAAGCCCCAGCATTTTGATCGGCATCGTTCGGCACGGCTGAACCCGTGCCCTGATACGAACCGCCGCCATACTTCTTCGCGCATGCTCGCATGCACGCTTCGACCGCCAGAGCATGCTTGCGTAAACTTTCTGACTGGGTGAACTCAGTTAGTAAACACCACGCAGCTTCATGATCGATCATTTCGGACTCTTAGCTCCCTTTATTTCATGCGGCATTTCGCCGCCTTGGCTCAGCAAAATTGTGGTTCGGGAAATTCCGGTCTCATTCCCCGTTATTTTAGTCTTGACTTCCACAGGGCAGCTAACGCAGATTGTCCTGCAAGCCGAAACCTCTCCCCCAAGTTTGGCGGTTCGGCTATTAGCAGTAAGGAGTAGCCCGCTCTGGCACTCCCACAACCCGATGGCCACGACTCTTGCCCCGGTCGATTCTAGGGAAGTCGTTCGTTGCGATCACTGCCTGCTGGTTCAATTCCGTACCATCAACAATAATTGCCGCCGCTGCCATTCGTCACTCGATGAGGAACCCGAGCCCGAACCGGTGGTGATGACTCCGCCGGTCATGATGCCGATGCCGGGCACTGGCCGCGGGCATCTGAATCTGGCGACGTCCATCCGCTCGCTGCGCCTGCGAAACGGACTGAGCCAGCGGCAGCTGGCGGGACGGATGGCTGTGCCGCGAACCTACGTTTCCAAGATCGAAAACGAGAAAGCCACGCCCACGCTGTCTTCACTGGAGCGGTTGGCGCGAGCGTTGGAGGTGACCGTGCCGGAACTGCTCAGCGGCGGCGAACGCAGCCGCCAGGAAGAAATCAGCGAACTGATGAAAGATCAGTTCATCGCCGAGATTCTGCCCTTCGTGACCCAACTGAACGGCATGCAGATGTCGAGCATCCTGACCCAGGTACGCGATCTGACCTTGCGGCCGAGAAGGACGGCATAGTAGAGAGGGGTGGCGCGGGGGACAGCCCAACTCGGCTGTCCGGGCCGGGCAGGGCCCGGCTGTTTGATCGAATTTTATCCGGGCAACACGCCAACTCGCAGCCGGGACCGTTCTGGTCCCGGCTTTTTTCTCATTGTTGGTTTTTCGGTGGGTCGCGCCGCAACGTCTCAGATGCCCGCGTACCAGGCGTAGCCAGCTTCCGGCGATGCTGATCCCAAGCCTTTGCC
>JASICF010000318.1 GCA_030044775.1 Candidatus Sulfotelmatobacter sp.
CGCAATTCTCCTGTGGCATGACGCTTCTCCTGACTTCTGAGGGTTTGTCTGTTCTGTTTAAGAACGCGATGATATGTGAGAGTAACCCGGCGGCGGCTCCTCCGGAATCAAGCCGGCCGAGCCAATCTTTCCACTCTTACAGACTGATGCCGGCCGCACAATTTTGGTTAGCCGAACTCGATTTTTTCAGAGCAAAGAAAAGTGCGGCCCCAAATAGCCCGCTCTGCAGCAACCGTCACCCGGAGTACTCAAAGCGCCGGCGGCGGGCGCCGCTTCCGGTATACTAATCAGGTATGTCGGTGCTGAAAAACATTGCGGCCATTGCCAAAGGCATGAGCATCACCTTTTCAGAGATGTTCAAGCCCACGACCGTCGAGAACTATCCCGACGGCAAGGGTCCGCTCCGCGGTGCACGCGTCGAGGCCCGCTTCCGCGGCGCCCACGTGCTGCAGCGCGATGAAAATGGGTTAGAAAAATGTGTGGCCTGCTTTCTTTGCGCCGCCAATTGCCCCTCAAATTGCATTTATATCGAGGCTGCCGAGAACACGGCCGAGCATCGCGTGAGCGGCGCCGAACGTTACGCCAGGGTTTACAACATCGACTACAACCGCTGCATTTTTTGCGGCTATTGCGTAGAAGCGTGCCCAACCGACGCCATCACTCACGGGCACGGTTTTGAGCTGGCAACGTTTAACGCTAGCAACCTGGTCTACCGCAAAGAGCAAATGCTCGCCCCCAGGCCGGCTCACATGGGCGCGAACGTCGTATTCAATCAGGCCGATGTCGATGGCGGCGCACCCGCCCAAATGGTCACAGGCAGTTAGGTTCATTAGCCTTTAACAAAATCGGCTTGAGGTGCGCCTAACGTCTGTAATTGTCCTCTCTCCTGAAGACACTACCTCGTGACGGTCGTCCATGATTCGTGAGGGAAGCATCTCGTCGTTCAGTTCTTTTCTTGTAATTGCAGTCCAACACAGAACGCGACCAAGCGCATCTGACCTGCATGATCCGCAGACTCAAATCGGGAGAGTTCCGCCTTTACTCTCGCAAGAAAGACACGAAGACAGGCAAGCGCAAGAACCTGGGAACATTTTCGTCGCTCGCGGCAGCCAAGAAGCACGAAAGAGCTGTTCAATATTTCAAACGCGCGGGCTAGAAAGTCGAAACAAGACGAAACGTGTACTGCCGTGCCGGGCCGATCGCATTGCCGGAGAACAATCCCCCGAAGTCAATCACCTCCAGCGTGTTGCCCAGGTTTGCCACGTCGGCCTGGAAACGTAACGAGCGTTTTTCGTGCTGGTAAAGATCGACTCCTACGGAAGCATTCTGCGTGAAGTAAGGCAGGATGCGGCCGCGATTAAAATTCAGGTGATTCACCATCACTTGACCGTATTCGAGTGCGTATTGTTGCGGGGATAGATCAGCTTCAAATGGCAGTCCGGTGTTGTAGTCGGCGCCCACAGCGACCCACAAGCGCGGAGCGACCTGATAACGCCAGCGCGTGCGAATCGTGTTCCGCTGGTCTTGCGAATCGGGTATGCGTCCGACAAGCTGCGTATTGACGAGGGCTCCGTTCGGACCCACCCCGACACCATTTTCCGATCCGAGGAGCAGACCGCCTACCACGGGCAACCAGCAGTTCCCGACGATCCAGGAGTAACTGCCGAAACCTGAAAGTTTTCCCCAGTGCAGAATCTCGATTTTGCCCTCGGCTCCGTACAGCACGGCCTTTCTGAACGCGATGGGAAAGCCGATCGTGCTGTTGAGAATGGCATCGTCGTCGGAGTAATTGCTCATCTGCCTGCGGAAAGTATTCGCATCAAACCGCAGTATTCCGGCAAAGGCCTTGGTCATTCCCGCTTCGAAATAATCTCCATGCGAGGGCAGAACCGGCTGCCGCAACGAAATGGGATCGATGTCCACCACAGTCGGAGAACTGGTTAGTAGAATGTTCTCGAATTCCGGCGGCTGGAACATCCGGTCATAGGAGGCGTGCACATTCACGCCAGCGTCGGGAAAGTAGCGCGAGGCAGTGACACGCGGACTCACCGCGTTCTGGTTCACCAGCAACTGGTAGTGGTCCCAGCGAACGCCCGCGCTGACCGTGTAGTGGCCGAGGCGGATCAAATCCTGAAAGTATGCCGACTGCTCAAGGTCCGGACGGCTCCCTTGAAAGTTAAAAGAGGTCGCGCTGCCGGGGTCGAAGAATCCCAAAGTAATAGGGCACTGAGGGTCCACAGGGATTGGCGGGCCTGGGGGCGTGGGATTGGGAGCGATAGGACCGGAACAGTCAGGGATAGCGTCAAAAAAGTTTTCGTGCAGGAACATGTTGTCAGATTCAATGCCCGCCTTCCATTCGTGCCGGCCTTTATGACCGCCAATGCTGCCGTTGAAGTAAACCTCGTTGAAGTAGTTGTGCTGGGTTACATAGATAGGCCACGATTCCGGGTTGGAAGTAAAGTCGTTGGAATTATCGCGGGCCATGAAGCGCAGCCAGCCAATCGTTTCGGGGGAAAAGATGTGCTGCAAGGAAGCGCTGCCCATGGTTTCAAAGTTATCGCCGTGCTGTAGCTGGCCGCCGGGAACGAATACACAGTCGACCGGCGCCCCAGCCGGACAG
This sequence comes from Candidatus Sulfotelmatobacter sp., assembly GCA_030044775.1. Taxonomy (GTDB): domain Bacteria; phylum Acidobacteriota; class Terriglobia; order Terriglobales; family Acidobacteriaceae; genus Sulfotelmatobacter. Next base: position 2,621 of record JASICF010000318.1, read on the forward strand.
TCGCCGTTATTGTCCGCATTCGGCTGCCAAACGCCATCCTGCCACGTGCCGTTCGGCAGGTACGCTCCATTCTCCTGCACAAGTTCGTTGGGATTTTGATAACGCGCGAATTCATGGCTGACGATCAGGGTGAGACGGTCTTTCGGCGTGAGTTCCCGCTCGTAGCTCGCCGAACCACTCCCGCTGGTGCCGTTATTGGTGTAATTCTCAGGGACCACCGGGTTGAGAAAGTGTTCCGTCGTGTTCCCGGAGCCGCTGACGCTAAATGTATTTTTGTTCCAGGTGTATTGATCCTGCGTATTAATCCCAGCCGTGTCATAGCTGCCGCCGAACATGGTGAGCTCGCCATGGAATCCTGGGTCCTGGTTCTTGAGCGTATTCACCTCAACTATGCCGCCCATCTTCCTGCCATATTCCGCGGGAATGCCCGCAGTATAAATCTTCAGGGACTCAACGTCATCGGCATCGGCGGGCTCTGGGCCAAAGCCGGGCGAACGGTTGTCGGTAAGGGGAATGCCGTCGACGACGAATTGGATCTGATATTCCGATCCGCGGGCGTGCAGAACCGCATTGCCTTCGTAGAGCCAGCCCGGTTCGGTGTTCACCAGGTCCTGCATGGAGCGGCCGGGGATGGCCGTCAATCGATTCTGAATCGTCTGCGAACCTATTTCATTTACCGAACCTGAGCGATAGGGATCGATCAGCGTCGCGGCCGCACTCACATTCAGCGATTCGGAAACTGGAGCCACCTTCAGCTGAAGTGTGCGATCCAAAGGAAGAGCGGAACGGATTTCCACTGATTCCGAAACTGTCGCAAAACCCACTGCCTGGATTTCGACCTGATAAATTCCATAGGGCAGGCGCTTCGCATCGATCGTGCCGCGATCGTCGGTAGTGAACATATTGCGATACTGGTTCGCCTCGCTGACGATCGAGATCGTACTCTTCAGGCGTAACCCAGAGGGATCGGTGACAGTCAAACGTAATTCGCCCGTGTTGCTTTGCGCGAGTATGGGAAGAGCCCACAGAAGAAACGCAATGATCGGCGTTTTTTTCATCTTTGGATTGCTGCGTTCCTGAATTGGCTTCAGATGTGGTGCGAACATGCGTCCCTTCTGCTTACTGCCCACCCTCGCACGTTCTATTCTTCTGCGAAGGGACTTCACAAAAGAAGTTACGTTTGTACCCATCTTTCTTGGCTTCGGCGGCAAAATGTATACACAGGCTCCAACGCCGTCTGAAGCAGCACCTCCTAATATTCTTTTTAGCGACAATTTGTTCAGGGAAATATTTTTGCGCCCAAACCTCGAACTACGATTCGGATTGCTACCATTCGTGTTAATCTCGGTCTGGTCGCGCGTTCCTGCGCACCGTAGGTTGACTTGTCCACTCCTTCAGATTCCGTCCTCCGCTGGCCGCTGCTCGGGCGGTCGAGTGCTGGCTCTCGTGCTTGTTCGCCGCCGGAAGTCGAGGTTGTCGAATTATTCGAAGAACTGCGCGACCGGCTCCTACGCTATCTGCTTGCTCTGGGCTTGTCGGGTCACGACGGCGAAGAGATCGTTCAGGAATCGTTCCTGCTTCTGTTCCAGCACCTGCAACGCGGGAAGTCTCGTGAAAATCTCCGCGGATGGATTTTTCGCGTCGCACGCAATCTGGCGCTGAAACAACGGGCTGCCAATCAAGTCAGACTCCTCCGTACAGTGCAATTCGAAGAAACTCCGCCCACGCACTATCCTGCCCCAGATCCGAATCCGGAAGAACATTTGCAAAGCAAGCAGAGGCAAATCCGTCTGCTGGCGGTGGTGGAAGCGTTGTCTGAACAGGATCAGTCTTGTCTTTATCTACGCGCAGAAGGCTTGCGTTATCGTGAGATCGCTCAGGCGCTGGATATCTCTTTAGGTTCAGTCGCCTCATCCCTCGCCCGATCGCTGGCGAAGCTCAGTCGCGTCGACGAGGTCCTTGCATGAGAAAACAATCTTCTCACCTGCGCGATGAAGACCTGTTGCTCTACGGGAGCGGAGAGTCGGAGTCCGGTTTGGACGTGCAAATTCGTGTGCATCTCGAATCTTGCTCTCATTGCCGCGAGCGTCTTCGTGAGTTAAAAGACTCCATGGATGAGTTCAGCGAGGCTCATCGCAGCTTTTCGCATGGGCGCATCCCGTCTGCGGATCGTGCGCGTCTTTCACTTCAATCGGGCCTTGCAGAGTTGAGGGCCAGGAACGAACGCAGCAGTCGCCCTTCGCCGCTGGCCCTCGGCTCGCGTCGAGCTTTCGCGCTGGCCGGCATTGCTCTCGCAGCCTGTTTTGTTCTTGCGATATCGCTGCGACGTCCCGTTGCGCCCGGCCCGCGCATTTTGGCCTCCATCGCCTATTCCGAAGAACCGGATGTTCGCCTGACTCCGGGCGCAACGATTCCAGTAACTCAGAATGACATTTGCGGAACGGAGGAAGCCGCAACGTCAATCCCGGTTTCCCTGAAGGAAAAAGTATTCAACTTGTACAAAGTCACCGCGCCGCCTGATCAGTTCGAGGTCGATTATCTGATCACTCCCGAACTGGGTGGCGCCACCGATATTCGTAATCTTTGGCCCGAGCCGTATCATGACGCGGTGTGGAATGCCCACGTAAAAGATCAACTCGAGGACCGCCTCCACCGCATGGTGTGCCGCGGCGATCTGGATCTTGCGACCGCCCAGCGCGATATTTCTTCCGACTGGATTGCGGCCTATCGCAAATATTTTCATACCGACCGTCCGATTGCCGACGGCGCACCTTCCAATCTCTCCTCGTCCCCGCAAGTCCTCCCCCGCACTTAGTTTTTACAAATTAAAGACATAAAACTGACAACCGCGCCGATCCCTGGTGCCAGACTTGCGCCAAGGTCGGGTTACAAAACCTGATCGCTGTCTTCATGCCCTCCGTCACCGGGAGGGAGTGGGGAAACGGCGTTCCGCCGCAGGGGGCAGGAACGCCGGTTTTCATTTGCGGTGAATTTTCTTGAGTTTGTTATTCTCCCCAAACCTCGGAGTTGACCCGATGCGCATCGAACAACGAATACGGATGCCAGCCCGTGGTAAACTCCAACGGAAAACTGATTTTCTTACCTATTGAGGTTTGAAATGTCTCCCGCGGTGCTTCAGCGTGCTGCACGCCTTACTGGGATAGCCCCACAGTTTCTCGTCGACGACCTCAACCGGGCAATTGCGTACTACGTTGACAAACTCGGCTTCGAGTTGGATTTTGTGTATCAATCGTTCTACGCCGGTGTTACGCGTGACGGACTCACGATACACCTCAAGCATGGATCCCGACTCAATGCCGAGAAGGAACACCGAAAACAGAACGAGCACCTGGACGCATATATTTCCGTATCCGGCGTTCGAGATTTGTTCAGCGAGTTGGGAACGCGTGGGGCACAGATCATCAAGCAACTGGAGCGAAGACCATGGGCGTGCCTCGATTTTTACGTCGAGGATCTCGACGGCAATATTCTCTGCTTCAGCGAACCCGACGTTTGATGCTTCCGGTTATCTGCGGCAAAGCAACGCGATGCCCGGCTTCACTTACCTCCTCATCAGCAGGTCTCCCGAGACAAAGAGGAAAAAAACGATCGCGACCACTCCGTTCATTGTGAAGAATGCGGCATTGAGTTTCGATAGGTCGTCGGCTTTCACCAGCGAGTGCTCATAAGCCAACAGCCCCGCCACGACAAAAATCCCCGCCAGTGCGATTTTTCCCAAACCGAAGGCCGGTAGCAAAAGAAACAGCAACAGCAACATCACGAAATGAAACACGCGTGCTACCCACAACGCACTGCCGATTCCGACCTGGCTTGGGATCGAGTACAGCCCAGCCTGCCGATCGAAATCCAAGTCCTGGCAAGCATAGAGAACATCAAAGCCGGCAACCCAGAACGTAACCGCAGCCGTAAGCAGGAGGATGCGCGGATCGAGCGAGCCACGCACTGCAATCCAGGCCGCGGCCGGGGCAATGCCCAAAGCGAATCCCAAAACCAGGTGCGACAAGCGCGTGAACCGTTTCGTATATGAATAAAGGAGCAAAACGGCAAGCGCCACCGGAGAAAGCCATAGCGCGAGCCGGTTCAGTTGTGCTGCCGAAAGAATGAAAATCCCGCAGGAGACGATGACAAACGTCGTCACGAAAGCAGGCGACAGAAGGCCGGCAGGAAGGGCGCGGGTGTGTGTCCGTGGATTCGCTGCGTCAATTGTAGCGTCGGCAAGCCGGTTAAACGCCATCGCCGCCGACCGCGCCGCCACCATCGCGATCACGATCCACAAAAGCTGATGCGCCGATGGAATGCCAGAAGCCGCGAGCATGGCCCCGCAAAGCGCGAACGGGAGAGCAAATACGGAGTGCTCCCACTTGATCATCTCCAGAGTGACCCTTAGCTCGCGCAGAAACGGCACAACAAGATTGTAAGGCAAGCTTTGAGATCGTTTACAGTATCTGTCACGCCGTTCTCGATTGGGATGTTTCGAACGCCGGGTTGCCTTGCAAGAGTTTTCTCCGTACGCGATTCTCGCTGGGCCGCAAGATATCCAAATTTGTAGTATTCCGACCCGGAGCCTTTCGACTCGATTGACAGCACAAAACTCCGTCGAGAATAATCCTTCGCATCGCATTCGGGCCTCGAACGAAACATCAAAATAACTTCCCCCTCGAAGGAATGAATACTTCGAACCTTAAAAGTGCATCGACCAGGAGATAACTATGCCGGGCAAGACTCTATCCTTTTGTGTGCTCCTCCTTCTTGCGCAGTTTGCCGTAGCGCAATTTGCGAAACCAACCTCACCGCGCAGGCTTCCCTCGGAGCTTCAAACTGCGGAACTGACCGCCTCCGATGGCCAGCCAGGCAGTTACGTCGGAACCTCTGTCGCAATCAGTGGGAGCACCGTGGTCGTAGGCGCTCCCGGCGTGAGGAGCGACTCCGAAGTCGTCCCCGGCGCCGTTTACGTTTATGTGAAACCCTCCACGGGATGGGAGAACATGACACAGTTGGCCAAGCTCACGGCCTCTGACAGTGGCGCGAACGACGGCTTCGGCAACCGTGTTGCCATTAGCGGAAACGTGATCGTCGTGAACTCTAACCTCCCAGAGCTTTACGTCTTTGTTGAGCCGGAGGGAGGATGGACCGACATGACCGAAACCGCAATTTTAACCGTACCCTCAGTAGGCTTGGATCCTTGCCTTTGTGGCGGGGTCGCCATTGATGGAGACACCATCGTCGTAGGCTCGCCGCTCGATGGCATCGGCAATTACGGATCGATCGAGGTCTTTGCTAAACCCACAAAGGGCGGCTGGCAAAGCGCGTCGGAACCGAGCGCGGTCCTTATGGAAGCGGGCGCGCTGTATGAAAGTCAATCCTTCAACACCGTCGCGATCAGCGGAAAAACCATCGTGGGCGATGGTTTTGCGCAGAACGGAACAGCGGGCGAGTATTCGGTCTTTCTCTTTACCGAACCTGAAACCGGCTGGAACGGCGACTACACTCCGCAGGCCGTGCTCTCGTCGACCCAGCCGCTGGATTACTTCAGGGCCGGACAGGTCGCCGTCAGCGAAGACGGAACTACCGTGGTGGCGGGTTCTCCCAGTCCGAATCTTACTTTTTTCCCGCCGGGCTTCGTCGATGTCTGGGTTGAGCCGGCCAGCGGCTGGTCGGGCGTAAACATGACCGAGACCGCGCAACTCAGCGACGGTAACACGACCTTCGCCGATGAATTTGGAATCGCCACGGCGATCACCGGAAACGAAATCATCGTTGGAACGCCCGAGGCCATCCAACTCAAGGCCGGCGCCGCCTACCGCGGTGCGGCGTATGTGTATGTCAAACCCGCCTCCGGCTGGGCGACAACCACAGAATATAACGGTACGCTCCTCAGCTCCGACTGGACGGCGAACGACGGATTCGGCAGCGCCGTAGCCGCTCTCGGCGCGACTACAGTCGTCACTGAACCCTACGGTCCCAAAGAGCAAGGCGTGGGTTCGGCGTACGTTTACCAAAAATAAATCCACCGTCGACAAACCTGAAAGCAAAAAGCCCGGCTTGATCAAGGCCGGGCTTTTCGGGTCTTCGATGAACACCTGTCGATACGTGTCAGGCCGCGGATCTCTTGGAGCGGCCTTCCAACGCAATGGGTTGAGCAACCTTGCGCACAAGAAACGGCTGCAGGTTCGGCTCAGAACCGGCCCACTCCAGGCTGATGATGGAATGTCCGGGCTGGCACGTTACGAAATAGCGCTCGCCATTGGGGCTGGTTACTTCGAACTTGCCGGTCTCGCCCTGTAAAGCCTCGGCAACGTCATAAGTAGAAATACTGTCATTCAGTTTCATGGGGCTTCCTCCAGTTTCAAGTCAGTTTTTGGATTTGTCCCCTGCCCTGGGTAGGAACGTTACTTTTATCTTAGTTCACAACGGGTGAGAGTCAAGACGCGGGCCGCACTTTTCGCGCTCGATTTTATATTAAGGCGAACGCCTGAGGGCATCGCGCCTTCTGGCGGTTGTTCCACCCTCTCACCCTCTTTTTGGCGAAGGATGGAAACCTGGAACGCCGCGAGGCGTATGTCTTTGGGTGGCGCAGCGGGTCACCGCTGCGATCTGCCGACAACGGGGCAACCCGGATTGCGCACCCATCGACGGACGGGTATGCTTTCGTCTGCCATTCGGCCGCTACGGAGTAACACCGTGACCTCTAATTCTAAGCGCTTCCGGGTCGGCGATATCGAATGCATCGCGCTCTGCGACGGTACATTCTCTTATCCGCCGGCATGGTTCTTCATCAATGTGCCGCAGGAACAATGGGAGACCAGTCTGCGCGAGCACAGCCTTCCCACGGCGCACATCGAAACTCCATATACCTGTTTGCTTGTCAAGGCCGGAAGCCGCAAATTACTGGTCGACACAGGCGCTGACGGCTTAGCGCCGACGACCGGCAATTTGCTCACGAGGCTGCAAGCCGAAAACATCGCGCCACATGAGATCACGGACGTGATTCTCACCCATGGCCATCCGGATCACATTGGCGGCGTGCTCGACGGACATGGTCAGCCAGCCTTTCCCAACGCGCGCTACGCGATGTCAAAAACGGAGTGGGACTTCTGGACTGACCCTTCCGTTTTGCACGACGCGGCCATGGACGCGCACCTCAGGCAGATGTTGGTCTCCTGCGCGCAAAAGAATTTGCCGCCCCTAAAAACGCGTATTGATTTGTTCGAGGGAGAAAAAGAAATTGCTCCCGGAGTTCACGCGGTTCCCGCTCCCGGACACACTCCCGGGCACATCGGGTTGCTGATTGCTTCTGGCAACCAACAACTGTTGCATATGTCCGATGCCGTGGTGCATCCCTTGCACCTGGAGAATCCGGGCTGGCGCTGTGTGTTCGATTTAGATCCGGTCCTGGCAGCAGAAACTCGCCGGAAAATCTGCGATCGTGCTGCTGCCGACGGGCCAACCGCGCTGGCTTATCACTTCCCCTTCCCCGGGCTTGGGCAAGTGAAAGGCCACGGTATGGCGTACCGCTGGGAAGCGGTGGATTAAACCTCGTCTTGCTCTTTCAACTTCGCGATCACGCCGAAATCTTCGAGC
>JASICF010000319.1 GCA_030044775.1 Candidatus Sulfotelmatobacter sp.
ACAACCGTTATCGATGCTTTCGGCAGAGTGAAGACCGTTTCCGCATTAGCCGTCACCGCAGTCGCTACCGGGGGATGGTCAGGGTCAGCGCGGCTGTATGGGCCGTCGTCGATCCATACGTACTGCTCGCTCCCGAAGGAGACCGCCGTAACCGGCCCTAGAAAAGTTGCCGTTCGCTTGTTGGAGGCGTCTTCAAACTTTATCCGCACGTGGTGCGCGTCGCTCTGATCGCGGTTCACCAACATCACGGACCAGTTTCCATCGGGGCGATACACCGCGTAAGAGGTCACGAGCACATTGCCCTCCGCATCCTTTACATCGCTCGACGAGGAAAACATGCGATGCATTCCCGCGCGGTGCAGCACCCATTCGCGATTAATCATTTGAGCGGCAAAATAGGGCGAAGTGTATCCGCGGATGTTATATCGCTCATCCGAGACGAAGTTCGACCACGACGACCAACCCAGACACGTTTTCTGGATGCCCTGCGGCTGAATCGGCGAGTGGTAGTACGCTGCGCCTCCTCCTTCGAAAAAAGAACCGACACTATCGGCGAGCCACAATGCAGCAAAAATCGTGGTCATCGGGCCGGTTAATTGGCTGGCCAAATGACTTTCTGTCACCATCAGCGGAATCTGTTTGGGAACGCCATCGTCTCTCCAAACCGTGAGGATGTTTGTCATCAGCTCAGGTTCTGTATACAGGGTTTTCCAGGTGATGGTGCAGGGATCGAGCGGGTAGTGCTCGAATGAGACGAACGCCAGACCGGAAAGACGGTCACGCGCCTTCAAATAATCAACGAAGCGGCCCATCCAAGAGGTCCGGCCCTGCGCGTCAGGCCACACACGAATGTCCTTATTCACGCCTTCGAAAATCGGCCCGCCTAATCTCAGCGCGGGATCCACTTTGTGAATCGCGGCGGCCCATTGAATATAGAGCGCCGCATAATCTTCCGGCATGGCATGTTTGCCATCGGGTTCCTCGCCCAGCTCGACGTAGCCAATGGGATAGCCGCGTTTTTCGATGTACGCGATCTCGGCTGCCGCATCGTCGGGCGTGCCGTAAAGCATGGCCACCGGAATCATCGCCGGCAAATTATTGGTGATGCCGCTGGTGAAAAACAAATCGAATCCAGTGTGCTGATATCCGCCGGTAGCGTCTACGTCAGCCGCTGAGTGCCAGGGATCGATCGATGACGTGGCGTATGTCGTGGGAGCTTCGGTGAAGGTTTTTTGCACCTCGGCGAAAGCGCCTTCCGAGTCAATCGTTCCCGCACGAATCGATTGAAGGGCGTAGCCGACGCAATTCCGGACATCGTCCGACCCGTGCAGATCGCAAGTATTCGATGACTCGGTCATGAGGACGCGCAGGTATTGCGCCTGCGCCGGCGCGTCGGCAAGCTTCAGATTCACCGTGCCGCCTTGCGCGTTGCTGATCGAGCCAGCGGGAAAATTCTTCCACTCGCCGTCCGGTCCTTCATCGAAATCGAGAGCACGCTTTCCCATCCAATACTGCACTTCGTAGCTCACGGCATAGGGATTCGCCCATGCGATGCGAATGGCATTCACCGGTTTTTCCGCTTGCAGATCGATGACTACCCATTGCGGATGAAGCGCATCACTTTCTCCTGTGAACTTGGTCGTGAGATACGGATTGCTTTTCCAATAGGTAAGATTCGGACCTTGCAGTGGACGGTCTCCGCTGGTGGAAAATCCGCGGTGCGGCAGCGAGTAAGAAAGAATGTAGCGGATCGGCTCCTTGAGTTCAGTGCTGCCGGTGAAGTAGCCGCTCTGGTGCGCCTGATCGCTCCAGGTTCCGCTCGGGTTCCAGTGCCACGCGGCCATGCGCAGTTCGGAGTTGTTGCGATAGGTGATCGGCCCCCAGCCGGCGGAAAGCGATTCCTGGAGAATGTGCGGTGTGTAGACGTTGTCGATATCGTTGTGTGACAACACGTCGATCGAGCTACCCAGCGCGCTATCGGGATCGAACGAGTTGATCGCGTGTCCGGGAGTCGCGTCGACATGGACCGTGCCCAAGGAACCGGACTGTGCGATCAGGTTTGCGGACACAGCGAGACAGAGCAGCAATGTAACGCTGTTCGCAAGCGCGCACATTGGACGTAATGGACGAGCTGTAATGGCAGCAACGTGCATATTTTTCTAACGTTCAATCCGGGCAGTCTGCGATTTCATCGCCTGCAAAACTTCCGCCAGCGTAGCCATCGCGGTGTCGCCTGGGGTGGTCATTGCCAACGCGCCGTGGGCCGCACCGCATTCAATTGACCACTGAAGGTCTTTCCCTGAAAGAAATCCGTAGATCAGTCCCGAAGCGAACGAATCACCGCCACCGACCCGGTCGTAGATCTCCAGATTTTTTCGCACCGGCGCCTCGTAGAAACGGCCATCGTGGTAGCACATCGCTCCCCAATCATTCACCGTCGCGGTTTTCGCGTTGCGCAATGTTGTTGCGACAACCGAAATGTTGGGAAATTCCCCGACAACTCTGCTGATCATCTCCCGAAAGTTGCCGTGATCAAGTTGGGAGTGTTGCTCGTCGAGTCCTTTGACTTCGAATCCGAGCGCAGCAGTAAAA
>JASICF010000003.1 GCA_030044775.1 Candidatus Sulfotelmatobacter sp.
CGCCCACCAGTTCATCCTTTCGGGAACCTCGGCGCCTACCGCAACCAGCAATCTGTTCGCAGCGGAGAATCCTCTTATGGGCACAGCCGCCGCGCCGGCAGGCTGCGCGGCTCCTGCCGCAGCTACCGTCCAATTGATCGATCCCACCGGCAACGAATCGCAAACAACGTACCCGTGCTTCGAGCACCCGACTCTGGCTGACGAGCTTGACGCCGCAGGCGTGTCCTGGCGCTATTACTCCCCCACTTCGGGTTCCATATGGACGGCGCCCAACGCCATCCAGCATCTCTGCGGACCCAACGCCCCTCCCCCTAATGCAACCAGCTGCCAGGGTCCCGACTGGCTGAATAATGTCATCCTCTACACCTCGCAGAATCCGGCTCCCATCTTGACTGACATTGCGAACAACGAACTGGCCGCTGTAAGTTGGGTCATTCCTGCAGGCCAAAACTCCGATCACGCGGGCTCCGCCGGCAATATTGGCGGGCCTTCCTGGGTCGCTTCCGTCGTGAATGCCATCGGCAATAGTTCGTATTGGTCGAATACGGCAATCATCATTACGTGGGACGATTGGGGTGGTTGGTTCGATCATGTTCCTCCGCCCCAGGTAATCGCCGATGGCAAAAGCTGGGGCTCGGGCTACGTCTATGGTTTTCGCGTGCCGCTTATTGTGGTTGCGCCTTACGCAAAACCCGCTTACATCTCTCACGTCAACCACGATTTCGGCAGTATCCTGAGTTTTATCGAGCAGAATTTCGGTCTCGGTTCGTTGGGCTACGCGGACGCTCACGCAGACAATCTCGCCGACTGCTTCAACTTCGCGCAGACTCCGCTGCAGTTCCGGGCCATACGAGCGCCGCTCGATGGAAAGCACTTTCTCAACGATCGCAGACCGCCAACCGATCCGGATGACGACTAAGAAGGCGGCGTGTCGAGGCTTGGTTGAGTCCTCGCGACTTTTTCGGCGGAATCTGTTGGGAATTGCCTCGGTAAACCTTTAAGAACAGGCGAGCGAAGTTTGATTGAGCTGGCGAGCGGACAAGATAGACGAGCGGTCGATTTGGCTTATGATTTCTTCTCTTCTTCTTTTTTCTTTTCTTCCGGTTCTTTCATCGCGGCCTTGAAATTTCTAATGCCCTCCCCAAGCCCTTTGCCCACCGCCGCGAATTTAGTGGTGCCGAAAAGCAGCAACGCGATCGCGATCACCAGCAGCCAATGCCAGGGCGACATCTCACCCATAACTCCTCCATTTCGGCCTGACTCGCACCTGCGCTCTCTAAGTCCGCCGAACCCCTCACAAAAAGTCTAGGCCTATGGCCGCGCCGAGTCAAAACGATCTCTCGGAAGAACCGCCGCTTATTCCATCTCCTCTTTCGTCGGATTGTAGAAAAACCGGAAGCGCAGCGCCAGATATTGTCCCTTGAATTCGTCGGGCAACGGTGGAAACGGGTTTGACGCGGTGATGCTCCCATACGCCGGCCGGTCAAGCGCGACATCATTCGACGACATCACGATCCTCAGTCCTTGCACGCTGCCATCCTTCATGATGGCGAACTCGATCGCCAGATTCCCATGCTTCATCTCTGCCGATTCCGGAATCAGTGAATACCAGTTCTGCCGCACGTCGTGCAGCACGCGCTGCAGATAAGGGCCAAAATCGACTCCCTGCGTATCGCTTAGAATCTCAAGATTCCCTACCTGCCGTCCGCGCGCCCCGGTGCCTAATCCAAAGTCCCCGCCGTCGCCCGTCCCGCTTGCGCGCCCCGCCGCGGCCGCCCGCGCCGCTTGTTGCACCGCCGCCCCCGCCGACATCGATCCCGCATACTTGCTGAATTCGTTGGCGACGTCCGGCTTTGGCAACTGCAATTGCGCCGTCTGTTGCGTTTGCTGGGGTGGTGGCTGCGGCCGCTGTTCTGGCGGGCCCTGTGCCGCCTGAGCGGCCGCTTGCGCCTGCGGCGTCGGCATTGCAGCATTCATGCCGGGCCTTCCCGGCGGTGGCGTCAGAATTTTTCTCAACTCCTTCGGATCGAGTTGCGGATGCCGCGACATCGCAATCCGATCTTTATCGGAAAGAACGTTCGTCGCACGGTGCGGCGCCTTTTGCAGGTCCGGCGGTAAGTCCAGGAACGTCACATCTTTATCGGTCGAAAGCGGACGCGCGACGGCCACCACGGAGTGCATCCACGGGAACCACTTTGCCAGCCTCTCAGAATTGACCAGCAGAATAATCAGAACCAGGTGAACAATGATCGAAATCCACGCCGCTTCCCGTCGTCGCGAGCGCGTCAGGTCGTCCTGCAGCTGAATAAGCAAGTGGGGCACTCGCGCATCGTCATCCAGCTCTTTATAGGCGGTTTCCCATCCCTCGCGGTCGTAGAGGCCAAGTTGCTCGGGCTGCGTTTTCTCGGGCGCGACCGGGTCCTGGAATGGAATTTGAGTGATAGGCATGAACTATGTTTCTGACCCGGCCATGTCGGTTAGACACACCACCGCACGGCCGCGTTGCATCCGCTTTCCACCAGCCTACGCTATGGAAACGGCGCGGCCAAGCCAGTTTTTATTTTCGCATCTTTCTCCACATTCTGCTTAATGACCAACGGGATGCTGCTTGGCTGCGTAAACAATTGTAAAAAGGCACCTTAGTGAAGGCCAAGACTGGCCTCGCATCGCCCTCCGGCGTTTTCCTCGCCGACTGCCGCTATTTTTTGTCTTGGCCTTCCACGCGCGGATTTGTAGCATACGTGGTCTGCTGGCGGATTGTAGGAAGCAGCTTCCAGCGGCAAGCCATTCCCTGGTTTCCCGACGCTGTCATGGGTCGCCAGGTTTCGCAGAGAACAAGATTCGCTGAGGAGAAGAATCATAAGGAGGGGGCGTGGAACTCGTACTCTTTGAGGATGTGGATGGTATGGAAGTCTATGTAAATCCCGAACGGGTCATCTGGGTCCGGGAATATCCAACCGGAACTACTGTCATCAGTTGCGGGCATGACGATAAATTCGCGGTGCGCCTGGCTCCCGCCCAGGCCGTTGCCGCTTTGGGCAAGGCAATCCGCTGAAGTCCCGCCTTGGAGCGCAGCGTGAAACGCCGAATCTCGTTTCGCCGGTGCCTCGAAATTGAGCGCGAGATCAGGCGCACCAATCTCGCCTCAAAGGGAAGGGCACGATTTGGCGCAAAAAAGAAACGGCCCTGCTGGGGCAGCGCCGTTTCTGACAAAATCGAGGACCGAACTGTATTTGTCGAAATCGCGGAATCGAGACCTGCTACTGACCTCTGACAAACTGGATCGCCGCGTTCAGTTCACCCTCGGCCTGCTTCAAGTGTGCTTTTGCAGCCTCGGCGTGTCCTCCCATATTGAAACTGTTGGCTTGTTGAATGTTCTCAATTTCGTGAATGGCCTCGTGCACGTGATCGCGAGTCCTTTCAATATCATGCCAGTCATGAACTCTTTGGGCAATCGCGACCCCGCCCGCAAACGACAGGCACGAAGAAATTACGGCGATGGCAATTGATTTCTTCATCATTTTCCTCTCGGTGTTGTGGACTTAAACTCGACCGCCCAATTCGTCCACAACATCCGCGAAAATATAAACCTGCGGTCATCATGAAAACAAGTTCAATTCCAGTCACTCCCGCTCGAAAGTGCAATACGCGCCACCGGCTTCCGTTTCCCTTTCGTCATCCCGCCAGTCCAACCTTTTTTCCATGCTCGCGGATCGCCGTCACGATTTCGATCGCCATCGCCAGGGCGCGCCGTCCATCCACAAGCGAGACAATCGGCTGCGAGCGCTCCCGCACGGCGTGCAGAAACGATTTCAGCTCCGCATGCAGCGGTTCTTCCGACGTCACCGGCGGTCTCAGTACCTTGATCTGTGGATTCACCGTAGGATCTCCCGCCGCGCTGCCGTCAGAGCCCACCGTGAACACCAGTACCTCTTGCCGTCCATAGTCGACGGAAAGATATTGGCTCGGCTGGAAAAATCTCAGCTTGCGCACGCGCTCCGTCGACACCCGGCTCGCGGTAAAGTTGGCCACGCACCCGGACTCGAATTCGATCCTTACGTTCGCGATGTCTGCTTTTCCCGAAAGAATCGGCAGTCCCACCGCGCGAACTTCTTTTACGGGAGACTTTGCAAATGCAAGCACGATATCGAGATCGTGGATCATCAGATCCAGAACCACATCCACGTCGAGCGATCGCGGCGTGAACACGCTGAGGCGGTGAACCTCGAAGAACATCGGCTGGGTCAGCAGAGGAATCGTTGCCCGCACCGCCGGATTGAACCGTTCCAGATGCCCGACCTGCACAGTGCGTTTATGCGCCGCGGCCAGCCGTAATAATTCGT
>JASICF010000320.1 GCA_030044775.1 Candidatus Sulfotelmatobacter sp.
TGAACTAGAGCCGCCAAACTCGTCTTGGTCCGTGTACTAAAACAAATGCGAGAGGATGTTCGACAGGCGACCGGCGAAGTCAAACATCGGTTGCCCGTCGCTGCGTGAGTTTCGAGGTCGGATGTAGATATCTGAGTAGAGCTTCGTCCCGTCCTGATTCTACTTGGTCATAACAAAACCGGCAGTGCCAATCCACAATTGCGCAAGGAGTTGGAGATTCTTCTTGTAAGTGCGTGTCACAGTGTACTCAATGCCGCCCTTGATGCGAACGACATATACCCGGCCAAGCCGTGACTGAATTTCTTCAACAAGAGCAGCGTTGACCAACACAGATCGATTAATGCGCACAAACCCATATGGACTGAGTTTCTTTTCCGAACTTGACAACGACTCTCGCAGCATGTGCGATTTGGAGGGGCGCTTCAACAAAACGTAGCTTCCTCTTCCCTCGACGGCAACAACATCTGCAGTATCGATAAGAGAGATTTTCCCCTTATCTCGAAACGCAATTCTTCCTGACTTCCAACTTGGATGCATGGGCAACCAAGGCAGAGGACCGACGACATCGATCCCTTGTCGCCTTTCCATTTCCCGGAATTCAACAGCCAGCGACTTGTCCAGTGGCTCGTTTGAGCTAAGCCCGATCGCCTGATCATCCATTTCTTGTTCCCAAACTGACAATCACATGCTCCAGCCGCATGACCACGCTGGCAGATCCACGCTTGATAGTCTTTCAGGGACCTAATGTGAACAATTCGTCGGCGATGAAAGGATGAATGACGCTGCCGCATTACGAATTGCTGGGCTGCGGCGCGATTTCGATTTGATACATAACGAAGCATCCAGGATTCGCTATTGCTAGTCTTTCCACGTTGCCACATGAAAAAATAGCGCAGACCCTCGGCAGGTATAATCGTGGTTCTGTCCAAACTCTAGTTTAGCGATTGCGTGGTTTGAGCATTGCTTTGCTTACCGTTGGAGATATTTATGATGATCGCCTGCGTCATTCGTTACGAGATTGACCCGTTCCAAAAAGACGACTTCAGAAAGTACGCCGAGAACTGGGCGGAGATCGTTCCCCGGTGTGGTGGCCACCTTCTTGGATACTTTCTTCCTTATGAAGGCACAAACAATATAGCTTGGGGATTAATTGCATTCGATGGCCTGGCCTCATATGAAACGTATAAAAGGCAACTACGAGCAGACCCGGAAGCGCGCGAGAATTTCACCCTGGCGCAGACGAAGAGGCTGATCTTGCGGGAGGAAAGGAATTTTGTCGAATTGGTGGACGGGACCTTCAACCTTATTTCGACCCTTAAATAAATCTGGTTTCCAACACGATGCGACAGAAAAAAGCATGAATAACGCTTGTTAGCTGCGGGCGATATCGGCATTGCTTGTCATGAGTTTTCGGCCGATCCCGCATGCTCCAATGAGTCCCTCTTTCGCCGCGCTGCTAATACGGGTCGTCTCCGCAGATAGGGCGTGCGAAGAGTGTGAAGGCCATGGCGCCGATGACGACGACGAAGCCACAAGGGGACATTCTTGGCGTGCGGATCATCGGCCCACCAACTGCTGATGAAACGGTGAATAGCGAGCTCCTTCAACCTTGACCTTCGAAGAAGATTCTTCGAGAGCCCGCACATCTTCCGCCGTCAGCTTAATGCTCGCTCCGCCGAGATTCTCTTCGAGACGCGATAGCTTCGTCGTGCCGGGAATGGGAACAATCCAGGGCTTCTTCGCGAGCAGCCACGCCAGCGCGATTTGCGCGGGCGTAGCCTTCTTCTTATGCGCGAAGGCAGTGATTACATCCACGAGTGCCTGGTTCGTTTTGCGGTTCTCGGCGCTGAACCGTGGCACCGTGTTGCGGAAGTCATTGCTGTCGAACTTTGTCTCAGCGTCGATCTTGCCCGTCAAGAAACCCTTGCCAAGCGGGCTGAACGGCACGAACCCGATTCCAAGCTCTTCCAGCGTGGGGATCACGCTCTCCTCCGGTTCGCGGAAAAAAAGAGAATATTCGCTCTGCAGAGCGGTCACGGACTGCACCGCGTGGGCGCGGCGAATTGTCTTTGCGCTCGCTTCTGAAAGGCCGAAGTGCTTAACCTTGCCTTCTTGTATAAGCTCCTTTACCGCCCCAGCTACATCTTCAATCGGAACGTTGAGATCCACCCGATGTTGATAGTAGAGATCAATGGCATCGACTTTGAGGCGCTTGAGTGATTCCTCTGCAACTTTCTTGATGTGTTCGGGCCGGCTGTTTAATGCGCTCCATTTACCACCATCTTCCGGGTTCGCCTCCCAGCCAAACTTTGTCGCGATCACAACCTGGCCGCGAAACGGAGCAAGAGCTTCACCGACGAGCTTTTCATTGATCAGAGGGCCATAGACTTCAGCTGTGTCGAAGAACGTGACACCGCGCTCTACCGCTGCATGCAACAAGGCCGTCATTTCCTTCGTGTCTTTCGGAGGTCCATACGAGAAGCTCATCCCCATGCAGCCAAACCCTAGCTCTGACACTTCCAGTCCACTGGTTCCCACTTTCCGTTTTTGCATTGCCATTCTCCTAATCTGAGAAAAGACTAGGCTTCTATCGTTCATGACACAAGCCGGTTGCGATCGCTAAGGAGTTATGAGTAGCATTCATGAATCATGAGAAGTGGCCAACCGAAATCTGTTCTGGATGGTGACAAACTCCTGAACGGATTGTTTGTGGGAGCCAGTCGAGTGGGAAACAGCTTGGTATACCAAAGGCTATTCATCAATGTGCGGCAGTCGACGGCATGTTTGTTCGCGAGATCCTGTCCATAGCTCGCGCAAATAATCTGTGCTGCGGGAATATGGCCTAGGAGGAAGGCGAGAAAGCAGACGGCAGCAGCGTGCGATTTGAGGGATCGGGGTGGCACATTTATTAATGAGGCGGCTATCCACGCTGGATCTCGAGCGGGAAATCGGGGTTCATCAATGATGCTCCGCCATCCACAGCGATGACCTGGCCCGTAATCCAGCCAGCTTCTTCCAACGAGAGAAGGGCCACCGCGTTGCCGATGTCTGCTGGCGTTCCCAAGCGACGCATCGGCGTCCAGCCAGCTCGGTGCCAGGCACGAATCCCGTCCTGCGCGTCCTGAGGAAAGCTGTTCAAGATACTGTCTTCGATAATCCCAGGGCTGATCGCATTTACCGTGATGCCATGGCCTGCCAGCGCCACAGCGAAGTAGCGAACCAGCGATTCCAATGCCGCCTTAGCCGATCCTTGGGCGAAATAGGGCTGCCAGCCGGCAGTGGCGCCGCCGGGGCGATAGGTAATGGCGATGATCCTGCCGCCCTTGCCCATTAGACGGGCCGCCTCTTGGGCTCCCACGAGGAATGCTTTGGCCTGGGAATCGACCGCCTTCTCCCATTGCTCCGGCGTGATATCCAGCGGAGGCCGATAGTAGGTGAAGATCTCGCCCAGAGCGTTGCTCACAAAGATGTCCAGCGTGTCGAACGCGGCTTTCACTTGGTTGAACATCCGCCGAGCATCGTCAGGACGCGAGACATCGGCTTGGACGATCAAACCATCGGCCCCTCGTTCCCGTACCTTCATCAGCGTATCGTTAGCCGCGGCCTCGTTCTGGCGATAGTTGATCGCCACCTTGGCGCCCATCTCTGCCAGCTTCAGAACAATACCTCTTCCGATACCACGTGAGCTTCCAGTAATCAGGGCACGCTTCCCCTGGAGAGACATAGGACCCCTCCTTTGCTCGAGTCTGTAGTAAGGCCCGACTCGCCCTCCCCTAATTCCGAAATGATGTTCTACGGTGCCACCCGGAAGACAACATTGCTATTGAGCGTACCGCTCGGGGTCGTCACTAGAACTGTGCCGCTCGTGGCTCCAGTTGGAACCGTGGTTGTAATCTCAGTACTTGAAACTACTATGAACGTTGCTGCCATGCCGTCAAACGTGACGCCGGTCGCTCCTGTCAGATCGGTTCCTAGAATCTTGACGGCCGCTCCGACTTTGCCTGAGGTGGGTAGTGTTTCCACGAACGGGCCAAGCCCCACGGACAAGCTGAAGACGGTGCCATCGCCGTTGCCCCCGCCCCCGGAGGTCATCCCGTAGAAGTTCCCATTGGTGGCCTGGACCAACCCAGC
>JASICF010000321.1 GCA_030044775.1 Candidatus Sulfotelmatobacter sp.
CCTCAAGAACGTTGATTTTGATGTGCCGCACAATACTCTGACGGTCGTCACCGGAGTCTCCGGCTCGGGAAAATCCTCGCTGGCATTCGACACGATTTACGCTGAAGGGCAGCGCCGCTACGTGGAATCGCTCTCCGCGTATGCACGGCAATTCCTGGAACGAATCGAAAAGCCCGATGCCGATTCGATCGACGGAATTGCGCCGGCAGTCGCGATCCGGCAGAAAAACTCTACGCGCAACCCACGATCGACCGTAGGCACCGCCACCGAGATCTACGACTATCTTCGTCTATTATTTGCGCGCATCGGAAAAACTTATTGCGCGCGATGCGGCAATGAAGTGAAGAAAGACACGGTGGATGAAGTTGCCGACAGAATTCTGGCTCTTGGTTCGGAAACGCGGCTGCAGGTATTGTTTCCGTTGCAAGTTGATGCCCCACCTGCACAAGACGAAAAGAAAAGCTCCCGTGCAGGCAGGAACAAGAAATCTCCTTCGGTCGATGGACGGCCGAGCGAACAGCTCAAGGCGCGGCTTTTCGAACTGCGCAAAGCGGGATTCAATCGTCTTTATCAAGCTGGGCAAGTGTTTGAATTTTCCACTCCGGAATCGCTTCTGGATATTCGCTTCGATCAGCCTGTGTTCATGCTCGTGGACCGGCTGAATGTCTCGCCGGAATCACGCTCGCGAATTGTGGATGCAGTAGAAACCGCCTATCGCGAATCGGGAGAAGTAATTTTTGATCTGCCGGCGCACGACGACCAACCGGAGCGGCGATTGCGTTTCGCTCAGCGCTTCGAGTGCAAGAACTGTCATTTGCGTTATGAAGAACCGGAACCGCGACTCTTCTCTTTTAATAATCCTTACGGCGCATGCCCCCGTTGCCAGGGGTTCGGCAATACCATCGACTTTGATCTCGATCTGGTGATTCCCGACAAAAGCAAATCGCTGGGCGAAGAAGCGATCGACCCGTGGAGCAAACCGAAATACCGCCCTATGTTTACGGAGATGAAGCGCTTTGCCAAGCAAATGGAAGTTCCATTGGATACTCCTTGGGCGCAGCTCAAACCGGAGCAACAGGAACTGATTCTTGATGGCGACGGGAAATTCCTGGGAGTGCGCGGTTTTTTTCAGTATCTGGAAAGGAAGAAATACAAGCTGCACGTGCGCGTATTCCTGAGCCGGTATCGGGGATATTCCACCTGTCCGGATTGCCGCGGCTCGCGTCTGCGGCTGGAAGCACGGCAGGTCAAGATCAATGGCAAGAACATCTGTGAAGTCTGCAGCATGACTGTCGAGAGTGCCTCGCGCTTTTTTTCCGAAATCCGACTCAGCGCGGCGGAGATCGAAATTGCGGAGCGGTTACTCGAAGAGATTCGCGAGCGCTTGCGCTTCCTCAACGATGTGGGATTGGAGTATTTAACACTCGACCGTTTGTCTTCCACGCTTTCGGGAGGCGAGGCCCAGCGCATCCAGCTCGCAACTTCACTCGGATCGCGGCTCGTCGGCACGCTCTACGTTCTCGACGAGCCCTCGATCGGGCTACATACCCGCGATACCCACCGCCTGATCAAGATTCTCCATGACCTGCGCGATCTGGGGAACACGATTCTAGTGGTAGAGCACGATCCTGACATTATGCGCACCGCCGATCGAATTCTCGACCTCGGTCCTGGGGCCGGCGAAAATGGCGGCCATTTGGTCGCCACCGGATCTTACGAAGAAATTCTGCATAACCCGGCTTCCCTCACCGGGCGATATCTCGCCGATGAATTGCGCATCCAGGTGCCGTCAGTGCGGCGGCAACCCGGAGCCCAAGAGATCACAATCAAAGGCGTGCGCGCCAACAATTTGAAAGGCATCGACATTACGATCCCTCTTAACATGCTCGTTGCCATTACAGGCGTGTCCGGCTCCGGCAAGTCAACGCTGCTTCACCAGGTTCTTTATCAAGCTCTTTCCGAAGCAAAAAAGCAGCAAGCGCCCGGAACTACGCGCGGCCCGGCCACCTGGGAAGGCCTGGAAGGAGATCAGTTCATTGACGAAGTGGTTCTGGTCGATCAATCGCCGATTGGACGGACTCCGCGCTCAAACCCGGTCACGTACATCAAGGCGTTCGATGCGATCCGCGAACTGTTCGCTTCCCTGCCTGAGGCAAAGAAGCGCGGCTTCACGTCGGGCCATTTTTCGTTCAACATTCCCGGCGGCCGATGCGAGACGTGCCAGGGCGATGGCACCGTCACCGTCGAAATGCAATTTCTCGCCGACGTCGAACTGATTTGCGAAGAATGCAAAGGTGCGCGTTACAAGCCGCAGGTGCTTGAGGTTCGATATCGCGGAAAAAATATTCACGAGGTGCTGAATCTTACTGTAAGAGAGGCGCTGCGCTTTTTTGCGGAGGTTCCTAAGATCACGGAAAAGCTTGCCGCGCTCGACGAGGTGGGTTTGGGATATTTGCGACTTGGCCAGTCGGCAACCACACTATCGGGTGGCGAGGCGCAACGCATGAAGTTGGCGGCGCACTTAGAGCCGGCGGCGCGCGAAAGAGGGCGCTCTGGTTCTCGGGACGGTTCGCGGCGCGGGAGCCATCTGCTCTATATTTTTGACGAGCCCACAACCGGGCTGCACTTTGATGACGTCAGCAAGCTGCTGGCGGCCTTTCGCCGGCTAATCGATACCGGAGGGTCGATCCTGGTGATCGAACATAACTTGGAAGTCATTAAGACTGCCGATTGGATCATCGATCTCGGTCCGGAAGGCGGGGAGCGCGGCGGAAACATCGTTGGCGCTGGTCCGCCGGAAGCCATCGTCAAGCTGCCGTCCTCTTATACCGGACACTACTTGGCGCGCTTGTTGAACGGCAATCACCGCGGGTCCGCCGGTAGCGGAGCGGCACGTTCCGATGGGAACAGATAAACTTCGTGCCGGATGTCTTGCCTTGGCGTTGGGCTTTGGCGCTTGTAGTCACATTTGCGCTCAAAATGCGGCATCCAGCTCTCAGCAGCCGTCTTCCGCGCGGCAGTCGCCTGCGGCGCAATCCTCACCCTCCCAAACCGATGAGGACGGCCAATCTCAATCCGACGAACAGGAGTCCAGTTCCCGGCATTCGGGTCGTCACGTTCGGGTTCGGGTCGAAGATGACAATGCCGAGCCTCCCGAATTGACCGAAGCGGAGAAGGCGATCGACAAAAAGGATTACGCGACCGCGGAACTCCTTTTGCAAAA
>JASICF010000322.1 GCA_030044775.1 Candidatus Sulfotelmatobacter sp.
GGCAGACGACTCTGGATAACCTGGTGAGTTCGCCACCGACTGGCCGAGTGACGATTCAAGTTTCCTCCGATACAAAAGTTTGGGCCAACACCTCCCGCGATATTACGGTAAGGGCGGGAGACGTTCTGGTGGTGCCGAAGCGGCCGAGCTACGTGCTCGTGCAGGGACAAGTGTACGGGCCGACGGCTGTGGCTTATCGTCCGGGCAAGAGCGCGCGCTGGTATTTAACGCAGGCGGGCGGGACGACAAACATGGCCAACAAGCGAGCGACATTTGTCATTCGCGCCGACGGAACTGTGATCAGCAATCACAGCGCGGGGTGGGTGACGGGCGATTCGCTGGGTGTGTCTTTGCAGCCGGGCGATATGGTTGTGGTTCCCGAAAAAGCGCTGGGTGGACCGCCGATTTGGAAAACGATCTTTACGAATGCTCAAGTCCTAAGCTCGATTACAACGAGCGCGATTCTGGCTGCGGCATATTAAGGACTGGTACGTGATCGGGAAGCTGGTTCGCAGGCTGAGGATGATGTGTTTACTGGTGAGCACGACGGTTGCATTCGGGCAGTCGACGGCGAAGCCTGCGTCAGTGGCTGAGACAGCCAGCGGCCCTGTAGCGGTGCGGAGTACAAGCGGGGCACCAAGCGCCGATCCTCCGCAGGATTCCGCAAAGCCGGATTTGCCGGGCAATCCGCAGCCAGTTGAAGGTTCCGGGCATTCTGAAAACACCCTTCTCGGTTTGCCGCGACAGCTTCTGCACGATCAGATCGGAATGTGGACAAGTCCGGCGAGATTCAAGCTGTCGGATGCGACATGGCTGGTTCCGGCGGGAGGATTCGCGGCGGCGTTGTTTGCGACCGACAGTTCCGTGAGCCGGCATCTCTCGAATAATCCCGACACACTTCTGCGCGATCGGCACATTTCCGATTACGGCACCTACTCGATGGTAGGCGGGGCGGGCGGAATCTATCTTTTGGGACTGATGACGCAGAATGAGCACCAGCGTGAAACCGGTTTTCTGAGCGGCGAGGCGACGATCGACGGGCTTGCAGTGGTGGAAGCGCTGAAATACGCGACCGGCCGGCAGCGGCCGTTCCAGGGAAACGGCAACGGAAATTTCTGGAAAGCCGGAACTTCGTTTCCTTCGGAACACGCAGAGATTTCCTGGGCGATAGCGAGCATGTTCGCGCATGAGTATCCGAGCCCGTTCGTGAAGTTTCTGGCTTACGCCGCAGCCACGACGATCAGCGCGACGCGAGTCACGGCAAAGCAGCATTTTCCTGCGGATGTGTTTGTGGGCGCTGCGATCGGATACCTGACGAGCGAATACGTTTATCGCAAGCATCATGACCCGGATTTGCCCGGCGGACCGTGGGAGCTTCCGGCTGTGCGACCGGATGGTCCGGGACACTGGCAGGCGAAAGATATGGGTTCGCCCTTTGTACCGCTGGACAGCTGGATTTATCCAGCGATGGATCGTTTGACCGCGATGGGCTACATTCACACCGGATTTGCGGACATGCGGCCGTGGACGCGCATGGAATGTGCGCGGCAAATTGAAGAAGCGGGAGACAGTATTTCGCAGGATGCCGCCGATGAAAGCGAAGCGGCACGCGTTTTCCGCGAACTGCGGACAGAATTCAATCCGGAATTGGATTTGCTGGGCGGTGGGAACAATGCGGGTATCCGGGTAGAGTCGGTTTACACGCGGGGCATGGAGATTGCCGGCAAGCCACTGACCGATAGTTATCACTTTGGTGAGACGATTACGAATGATTTTGGCAGGCCGGGGGAGCAAGGGTTTAATGATGTTTTGGGGATGTCGGGATGGGCAGCGGACGGTCCGTTTGTAGTTTACGCACGCGGCGAGTATCAGCACGCCCCGTCGGCGCCGGCCTTGCCGTTGACGGCGCGCGACGCGATTTCGAGCGAAGACTTCAGCCAGGTAGCATTTGCTGTACCTTCCCAACCGGTCCCGCCGGACACGCCGACTCCGGCCTTCAACCAGGGCCGATTCCTGGATGCTTATGTGGGAATGAATTTTTCCGACTGGCAGATTTCTTACGGAAATCAAAGCTTGTGGTGGGGCCCATCGCAAGGCGGGCCGTTGATGTTCAGCGACAACGCGCCGCCGATGCGCATGTTCCGCGTGGACCGGGTGACCCCATTTCGGCTTCCCAGTTTCCTGGGAGTGCTCGGGCCGATGCGTATCGAGGGTTACGTTGGACAGTATTCGGGATACGATTTTGTTCTGGCGCCGGGTCCGCGGCTGGCGGGCGAGTACGGGCAGCCCGTGAATCCGCAACCGATCGATCATGGCGAGCGGGTCAGTTTCAAGCCGACAACGAATTTGGAGATTGGGCTGTCGAGAACGACGGACTATGGCGGGCCGGGATATCCTTTAACGGTGCATAATTTCTTGAGGAGCGTGTTTTCGACCGGCAATACGGGGCCGGGAAACGCAAGCAAGCCAGGAGCGCGGCGGTCGGGGCTGGATTTCAGCTATCGACTTCCCGGAATGCGAAACGGAGCGACCTTCTATGCGGAGGGCATGGCGCAACATGACGAGATTTCTCCGATCCTCGGTCCGGATGTGGCCGCATGGTTTGCCGGGTTGTATCTTCCAACCTTGCCCGGGATCCGGAAAATGGATTTGCGGGTGGAGGGAGGGTATACCGACCCCCCGACCGGCGCCGGCGATATATCGCATGGGGCGTTCTATTGGGATGATACCTGGATCACTGGTTTTCAGAACGCTGGGCACCTGATGGGAAGCTGGATGGGCCGCCAGGGGCAGGGAACACAAGCCTCGACGACGTATTGGCTGGGACATCGCGACAAACTGCAATTCGGTTTCAGACATCAGAAAGTGAGCCGGCAACTGATAGCCGATCCTATGGATACGGCAATTCCCCAGGGCGGTAACCTGACGGATGCGAAAGTGCGCGCAGAGTTTTGGGTGGGACCGGTATTTAGCGTTGCGGCGATGGTGCAATACGAGATGTGGAATTATCCGGTGATTGCATTAACGCGGCAATCGAATGTGACGTCTTCGATCGAGTTAAGTTTCTGGCCCAAACCGTGGCACGCAAGAAATCAGAATAAGGATTCGGAGCAGCAGTAGATGGCGTTGGCGGTCTGGTTGAACTGAATGGCAACCAAGGAAATCACGAAGCAGCAGCCAAGATTTGTCGACCCCGACCTCGAGCAGGAGTTGGTGATCGAGGCCGAGGACGGGCGAGATGTCCGCAGGCGAGCCATCGACAGATTCGGGCTGCTCTGGGAGAAGAGGCAATTTATCTTCCGCTGCGCGGCGATCGGCTTCCTTTGTTCGACTGTCCTCGTCTTCCTCATCCCGGTACGGTACACTTCGACGACTCGACTGATGCCGCCGGACCAGGCCGGGCAGGGGCTAGCTTCGATGTTAGCCGCATTCGGAAAAGGTGGCGATTTGGGTTCCATCGGCGGAGAGTTATTCGGAATGAAAACATCCGGCGATCTGTTTATCGGCGTGCTGCACAGCCGCACCGTTGAGGATGCGGTGGTTACGAAGTTTGATCTACGAAAAGTCTATGGAGTAAGCCAGGACGAAGACGCGAGGAAAGTGCTGGAAGGACGCACGGATGTGACTTCCGACCGGAAGAGCGGGATTATCACCATCAAGGTAAGCGACCATGATCGCAGCCGAGCCGCTGGTATGGCACACGCGTATGTAGATGCCCTGAATCAGGCGGTGATCGGGCTGAACACTTCCGCGGCTCACAAAGAGCGGGTGTTTCTGGAAGACCGGCTGGTGGGAGTACAGAAGGATCTGGAAGCGGCGGAAAAGGACTTCAGCAAGTTTGCCAGCCAGAACACGGCTATTGATGTCAAGGAGCAAGGACGCGCGATGATTGGCGCGGCCGCAGACATAGAAGGACAATTGATCGCGACCGAAACTCAGTTGGAGGGGTTGCAGCAAATCTACACTCCAAACAAT
>JASICF010000026.1 GCA_030044775.1 Candidatus Sulfotelmatobacter sp.
ACCACTCGTGGATAGATTTGGCAATCTTCTCCAATTCTTACTCCTCGCCCAATGACGCCGCCGGCGCCGATCCAGCTCCCCTTCCCGATTTCCGCATCCTCACCGACCACAACCTGCTGATCAATGACTACATTTGCCGCGAGCTTCGCCGAAGCATGCACGCTCGCACTTGCATGCACATTCGCCGGCCTGCTGTCCGCTTCCTGCAGAAACTGCGCCGCGCGCGCGAAAGCCAGCTTGGGATGCTTGCTGATCAGCAGCGGCTTCCCGTTCGCCGCGGTCGCGAGCTCGCCAGTAACCACAGCCCCCGCGCGGGACTTCATCGCCTGCGCAAGATATTTCTCGTCGCCCACAAATACCAGTTCTCCCGCGCGCGCCGATCCAATACTGGCCACCCCTGTGATTTCGACGCTCCCATCCCCCTGCAAACGGGCATCCACCGCTTCCGCAATCTCCCGGAGCAAGCGCTTCATGGCTCTCACTGTATAGCAGACCACGGAGATGACGAAAGTGCTGGCACAACAGCGCCGCTGTTCCCCGGTGATTTGTGGCTTAGAATTGCACCATGGAAAGAAAAATCTTCTGGATGGTTTTTACCGTGCTCGGCCTGGCGGCCGATTTCACCCTGCCGCTTTGGTGGGGCATCGCCGCAACCATCCCGATCCTGATTTTCTCCTGGTGGGTAGCGTATCGCAGCGAGTGGTTCAACTAGCCCAAACTCCCCTGGTCAGAAAACCACGGTCTTATTCCCATACAACAGGATGCGATTTTCCACGTGCAATCGCACTGCACGCGAGAGCACGACCTGCTCCAGATCGCGGCCCTTGCGGATCAAATCTTCGACCGTGTCCCGATGAGAAACACGAACGACATCCTGCTCGATGATCGGGCCGTCGTCAAGCACTTCGGTGACGTAATGGCTGGTGGCGCCAATCAGCTTTACACCACGTTCAAACGCCTGATGATATGGCTTGGCACCCATAAAAGCAGGCAGAAACCCGTGGTGAATATTGATAATTCGCTGGGGATAACGATTGACGAAGTCGCTTGAAAAAATCTGCATGTAGCGGGCGAGCACCATGAAGTCGGCGCGGTACCCTTGGATCAGCGATTCGATTTTGTTCTCGGCTTCTTGCTTGTTTTCCTTTGTGATCGAAACGACGCTGTAGGGAACTTTGTAGAAGTCGGCGATCCGTTGGTTGTCAGGATGATTGGAAATGATGAGCGGAATTTCGCACGCCAGTTCTCCGCTTTGGTGACGATAAAGCAGATCGACAAGGCAGTGGTCGTACCTTGAAACGAAAATGATCATGCGCGGCCGCCGCGAAGAGAGCGCCAGCCTCCAGTTCATTTTGAATCTCTCGGCGATCGGCGAGAAATGTTTGCGGAAGTCGGCGAGATCTTTCTGAGCTAAATCCACGTCGAAATCTTTAGGATCGAACTCCACCCGCATCAGGAACAGCCCGGAATCCGCATCGGCATGTTCATCGGCATGAAGGATGTTGCCGCCGTGGCGATAGACGAAATCGGCGATGGATGCGACTTCGCCCTTAGCGTCGGGGCAGGAGACGAGGAGGATGGCGGAGGGTGTCATCTCGGAGCTGCTATCTTTCGCGCGACAGATGAAAATGCAGGGCCACGCATCTGAAGGTCTTCTTTCTTAAACGGACCGAATTGCCTGATCCAGATGTCGATAATAATCCGTTCGCATTGCTCGAAGCTCAGAGGCTTGTCGCCGAAATTAGTCAGTTTTGCGATCTCGCTCTCGATTAATGAAGCTTCCCCGTCGTACTCATCGCTGGGACAATCGGTCGCCAGCAAGCCCTCGATGTCTTCGCTATCTAGGGCAGCTTTAATGTCGCGAAATCTCGACCATGGGGTCGTGCGACGTCCATTTATTGGGTCGTCTCGAAGGCCCGCGCCTTCCGTAGCGGGCCGAGAGATCTCCTTAACTACCGCGCTTCGAGAGCAGGAGATCCCTCGCTTCGCCTGGAGAAAGCGGCTGCGCTCGGGATGACGCAAACCGGCGCTACGTCTTCAACTGCTTCAGTATCTCTCTCGCCGCGTTCGCGCCCGACCCTCCGGTCAACCCCGCGCCGGGATGCGTGCCACTGCCGCACAAAAACAAATTCTCAATCGGCGTCTTATACCGCGCCCAGTCGAGCAGCGGGCGCATGGTGAAGAACTGATCGAGCGCCAGATCGCCGTGGAAAATCTGGCCGCCCGTCATTCCATAAACTTCTTCCAAGTCGAGCGGAGTGATGATCTGGTGCGTGAGAATCAGCTCCGGCAAATTCGGCGCGTATGGCGCAAGCGTCTGCACCACGGTTTGCCCAAGCGCTTTTCTTTGCTCTTCCCAATCGCCTTTCAGCTTGTACGGCGCGTACTGCATGTAGACCGACATGACATGCTTGCCTTCAGGAGCGAGCGTGGGGTCAGTAAGTGATGGAATCGTCGCTTCGAGATACGGCTGCTTTGAGAACTGTCCGTACTTCGACTCATCGAACGCTCGCTCGAGATAGTCGATTTCGTGGCCGATGTGAATGCGGCCCCTGAGCGCAGAGCCGTCGCCATTTTTCAGTGCAGTGAAAGT
>JASICF010000027.1 GCA_030044775.1 Candidatus Sulfotelmatobacter sp.
GGGATGCGTGGTCAGCCCGAGGTAATTGTTCGAGGCGAGATTGATGACCTTCTTGCCATCGAACGTGCAGACCGGAGCTTGCTCGTCTTCAAGGACGCGCAGCTTGAAGTGCGTGCCTTTGACCTTGAGTTCGTTGAGTTGATCAGTGAGGTAGGAGAGCGGATTGGTGCGGGTTGCGGTGGTCATGAATACCTTCGAAAATTTTTTTTCTGTCAGTGACCGCGGACCACAGAGATCGAACCTGATCCAGTGTAATACCTGCGGGGCTCGCTTCGTGATGTAAGGTTCTCAGACAGCGAATAGCTTTATATCGAACACGCGGCTGTAATGATCAAAATCATGATCGGGGGTGAAGATGCTCCAGTTGCGACGAAAAGCAACAGAGCACAAGAGAAAATCAATAGGCGAACCCGCGATTCCTTTTTGCCGGCAGACAGGCGCTAAGCGACCGAGATGAATTTACCTCACTCCGTTTGGGTACACCAATATCTTGCTGGCTTCGCCGGTCTTCAAGCGCTCCATTGCGCGCGAAAAATCTTTCATGGGAAGCCGGTCGGTGATCACCGGATGCAAATCGAGTTTGCCCGCTTTCAGCAGGGCGGTCATCTGATACCACGTCTGATACATACGGCGGCCGTTAATGCCCTGCACCGTGATGCCCTTGAAAATAATGTCTTCAGAAAAATTTACCGAGATGGGTTTTGAGGTAAGACCGAGAAGAGAAATTCTGCCGCCGCGGCGAACAATGTCAAAGGCTGTTCGAATGGCATCGGGATGGCCAGCCATTTCGAGGACAACATCAACTCCGAGACCGCTGGTTTTTTCCATCACCACTGCCGTCGCATTTTCTCTGGAAGGGTCGATGACATGGTCGGCCTTCATCTCTCGCGCGAGTTTGCGGCGATGTTCGTTTACCTCGATGGCAAACACGCTTGTCGCTCCGACCGCTCTAGCGACCGCGATTGCAAAAAGTCCAATCGGTCCGCATCCTGTAATAGCCACCGTTTTTGCCGCTATCTCGCCAGCCAGCACCGTATGAACCGCGTTGCCCAGCGGATCGAGGATTGAAGCGTACTCCTGCGGAATCGCCGGATCGAGCTTCCAGATATTCGACTCGGGGATTACCACATACTCGGCAAAGGCGCCGTCGGCATCGACGCCGATGATCTTCACGTTCTGGCAAATGTGCGCTTCGCCGGTACGGCACTGCAGGCATTTGCCGCAGGCGACGTGCATCTCGGCAGAAACAAAGTCGCCTTCCTTGACGCTGGTGACCTCATCGCCGAACGCTGCAACTTCGCCGCAAAATTCGTGGCCGGGGATCAGCGGGGGATGAATGCGATTCTGCGCCCAACGGTCCCAGTTATAAATGTGCAGATCGGTGCCGCAAATGGATGCGACCTTCACCTTAACCAGCACGTCACGCCGGCCAAAGGCAGGAATTTTGACTTCGCGGATATCCGCGCCGGGCGCCGCTTCCGGCTTCACCACTGCAAGCATCGAGGATGGCATGGAAAACACCTATAGGAATTGAGGCCGTACGAGCAAACGCATGATTTTAGCACTGCCGCGATTCCTGTGCGTGCACCAAGGCTGCGACGGATATAGCTTACAGCCGTAGCTACTTCGGCAGCCCTCGTTCGAACTTCTCGGTACCTCCTTCGACAGGCGGCCGTTTCGTTTTGAACTCTTCTGACTTGCCGCGGGGAATGCTCAGCGTCTTCCATTCGTTCGATCGCAGATGCTTGGCTAAGAAAACCATCTGCCCGACGTGCTGCGCGTAGTGAGCAATCTGCCGATTGATGGCTTGCAGCGCGGTGTGCGGCTCGCCGCGGATCGTAACCGTGCGCATGACATCGTCTGGCTTAAGCCCTTGAATGGCTCCCATCACGCAACCCCAGCCTTCCTCCCACAATTTCATGATCTCGGCGCGCGTGGTGCCCGAAGTCATTTCGAACTCGCGGTCGCGAAAGCGGTCCGGCTTTTCGCCGTCGCTCGTGAGGAAGTCGGTAAAACGCGAACGCATGTTGCCGGCCAGATGCTTTACCAGGATGGCAATCGAGTTCGATTCCGGATCGATCGTGACAAAAAAGTCTTCGTCTCGAAGCTGGGACATCGCGTTCTCACCCATGCGTTTGTGCCCGCGCATCTGCTTGCGTACTTCGTCGAGATAATGAGCTGCAATATCAGTCATGTCGGTAGGTCCTTCGCTTTGCTCAGGATTTCGGCAGGAGGCTCCCGCTTCGCTCACGCCTCCTAAGCACCTCAACTTCGTCGAGATAATGAGCTGCAATATCTGCCATAACGCCTCGCAAACTAGTATGAAGAACTGAGATTTGGATTCGCTGGAGGGACGATTGGATACGGCGCCGATAATTTGTCGGGCTTTACCTCCAATTCCAGTTCAAAACCGCCAACCAATTTCGCGAAAAGATTGTAGAGGGCGCCGCCGATCGCTCCCATCAGAAATCCCATGAGGCCGTAGAAGATCGGCATGAGCAGCGCGAAGATGACCCCGAATGCTCCCGCGAACGGAGTTCGCTGCTGCCCGGCCAGGCTTCCCAGCAATCCAATCAACAGAAATAATGGAGCAAAAATCAGGCCCAGGCAGCCATAAATCAGCGCCATGATTTTGGCCACCGACATTACACCAACCGATTTCACGATCTGCATGAAGCAACCTCTTTTCCGAAACTGCCGCTGGGAAAGGACTTTAAGCAGACTGCCTTGGTTTACTCGCCACAATTCATCACGGCTAATTCTCGATGCTCTTTCCCCAACCTCCGCCGCCCGGCGACTCGATTCTGATTCGGTCACCGGCGTCGAGGCGTGCACTGAATTTTCCCGGCATCTCTTCGATCGAGCCGTCGCGGCGGATTACGGATGCTCTTCCGGGAACACCGTTTCCACCGCCGGCTAGTCCCCAAGGCGAATGCTTCCGCCGTTCGGAGAGCAGCGTGACCTGGCACTCGGTCAGCACCTCGATTTCACGCACAATACCGTCGCCGCCGCGATGCCGTCCGTTTCCGCCGCTCTCGCGGCGCATCGAGTACCGGCGAACGCGCAGCGGATAAGCATATTCCAGCGCCTCGGCTGGGGTGTTCAGCGAATTCGTCATGTGCGTGTGCGCGCCGGAAACGCCGGGCTTGCCCGGCCTTGCGCCCATTCCGCCGGCGATGGTTTCGTAATATGCAAATGGTTTGCCGCTGCGAGGATCAATTCCTCCGATCGTGAGATTGTTCATCGTTCCCGATGCCGCGGCGGGAATTCGATTGGGAAGGGTT
>JASICF010000323.1 GCA_030044775.1 Candidatus Sulfotelmatobacter sp.
CCGCCGCTTCCAGCAGTGTCATTTCACGGATCTGAATGCCATCTGATTCCAATATCGGCCAGCGCCAGCGCGAAGTGCTGACGGCGATCGTGGAGACGTTTATTTCCACAGGCGAGCCCGTTGGCTCGCGCACCCTCGCCCGTTCGAACCGCGAAGGACTGAGTCCTGCGACCATCCGGAATGTGATGGCTGACCTCTCGGACGCCGGTTTCCTCGAGCAGACGCATACTTCCTCGGGACGTGTGCCTACTCCTGAGGCGTATCGCTACTATGTC
This sequence comes from Candidatus Sulfotelmatobacter sp., assembly GCA_030044775.1. Taxonomy (GTDB): domain Bacteria; phylum Acidobacteriota; class Terriglobia; order Terriglobales; family Acidobacteriaceae; genus Sulfotelmatobacter. The sequence goes on from JASICF010000323.1 coordinate 276, forward strand.
GAGCAGATCACTGGAGACGCTCAACTGGCTCCGCAGGATGCGGCGATTATTTCCGACTCGCTCGCAGGAGTGGCGGACGTGCAGGAGTTCATGGAGCGCACGTCCCGCGTTCTATCGCTGATTTCACGCAACGTGGGCGTAACGGTGGCTGTTGGAGGCACGAGAAATGCGCTGGAACATGTTTATTTCTCGCGCCTGGGCGATCAAAAGGTTTTAGCGGTGTTGGTGACGCGATCGGGCCTGGTGCGAGACCGGGTGTTGCGCCTCGACCTGAAGCAGGATGAACTCGACCTTGCCGCTCGCTACATCAACGAGAATTTTCGCGGCTGGACAATGGAAGCGATGCGCGCCGAACTGGCGCGCCGCATTGAGCAGGAACGTAGTGAGTACGACCGCCTGATGAACTCGATCGAGATGCTTTACAAGCAGGGCGCTCTGGCGGCTGAAGCCAGTCCGCAAGTGGTTTTCGTGGAAGGCGCCTCAAATCTGGTAGCCAGCCAGGAAGACCGCAAGCGTCTGGAAGAAATGCTGCGCACTCTGGAAGAGAAGGAAAAAGTTGCGCAGCTTCTCTCGGCCTATCTCGACGTCAAACAGGAGGCCGTGCGGGTGGTCATCGGGCTCGACGATGCTCTTCCCTCCATGCAAAATTTTGTGCTGATCGGCGCCCCTGCGCGTTCGGGCAACGACATGGTCGGATCGTTGGCTGTGATCGGTCCTACGCGGATGGATTATCAGCACACGATCACTGCGGTGTCTTATATAGCTCGTCTCTTTGACAAGATTTTGAATGAATCGGAGTAATCAGGTTGTTATGAGTAAAGCGAACGGAAAGTCAGAAAAAAACACTGGATTGGATTTGGAACACGAACTTCCTGCATCGTCGGGCGATGGCGATGAGCTTTCAAAGGAATCACCGGCGAGCGGGGAATCGCCCGCCGCCAATGCGGAATTGCAGAAGGTAAAGGCGGAGCGTGATTCGCTGCTCGATCGCCTGGCGCGGATGCAAGCGGAGTTCGAAAATGCCCGCCGCCGGGCGGGCAAAGAACAGCAGGAATATCGGGATTACGCTCTTGCTGACGCCGTCAAAGTTTTTCTGCCGGTTGTCGATAGCCTGGAACGGGCGTTGAAAGCCAAGTCCGATGGCAACGAGTTTCGCGAAGGCGTCGAGCTGATTCACAAGCAGCTTCAGGCGGCCCTGGCCAAATTGTCGGTGCAGACGATTGCCGCACAAGGCCAACCGTTCGATCCTCGCTACCATGAAGCGGTCGAGATGGTCGAAACCAGCGAGGCCCCAGACCACGAAGTGATCGAAGAACTACAGCGCGGCTATAAATTCAGGGACCGGCTACTCCGCCCGGCGATGGTCAAGGTCGCGAAGAATCCGGGGAAGTAAGCGCAATTCCAGCCGGCAGTAACGCAAATCTCTAGAACGAAAAAAGGTATCTATTCTGGCCACTAACGCAAAACGCGACTATTACGAAGTGCTCGGCGTAAGCCGAACTGTCACCGAGACGGAGCTAAAGAGCGCTTACCGCAAGCTGGCGATGCAGTGGCACCCTGATCGCAATCCTAACAATCCTGATGCCGAAGAGCGCTTCAAGGAAGTCACCGAAGCGTATGCGATTCTCGCCGATTCCGAAAAGCGCTCGCTCTACGATCGCTACGGTCACGCCGGGGTGGGAAGCCCCGCCGGGGGCGGGGTTGGATTCGACGTTTCGTCGTTTCAGGATTTGGGGGATATTTTCGGCGAGTTCTTCGGATTCGGCGACGCATTCGGCGCTGGCACTCGCCGTCGCAGCCGGGTTCAGCGTGGCGCCGATCTGCGCGAAGACCTGAACATCGAGTTCGAACAGGCGGCCTTCGGCACCGAGACGAGGATTTCAGTACGCCGCAATGAAGCTTGCGAAGAATGCCATGGTTCTGGCGCCGCGGCCGGCAAGCGGCCAACTACCTGCCGATCCTGTAATGGCCGGGGACAGGTGCGCTATCAACAGGGCTTCTTCAGCATTGCTCGAACCTGTCCGGCCTGCCAGGGAGCCGGGAATGTGATTACCGATCCTTGCCCGAAGTGCAAGGGCGAGGGGCGAATTTTGCGCCAACGCGAGGTCGAAGCCAAGATTCCCGCGGGGGTGGAAGATGGCACGCGCATTCGGTTCGCCGGCGGCGGAGAAGCCGGTCCTCATGGCGGCCCGGCCGGCGATCTTTACGTCGTTCTCCATGTGAAAGAGCACCCATTCTTCGTGCGAGACGGCAACGATCTCCATTGTGTTGTTCCGATTTCCGTTGCCCAGGCGGCGATTGGGGCTGAGATTCGTGTACCCACGCTGGAAGGCGAGCACACCCTCAGAATTCCCGATGGAACTCAGCCCGGCACCACGTTTCGCGTCCGCAACAAAGGCGTACCGGTCCTCAACGGACACGGCAAGGGGGATCTTTACGTAGAAGTCCGCGTGCAAATACCCACCAAGCTCAACAAGCGGCAAAAGGAGCTTTTGCAGGAACTTGAGGGCACCACGCAAGTCGATAACCAGCCCCTGATGCGGTCTTTTCTGGGCAAAGTAAAAGACATGTTCGGATGACGCGCCGACGCTGGATCGCCGACGAAGTTTCGGGCAATCGCGCTTTTCTTCTCGGCGAGCACGCGGATCACCTGGTGCGAGTTCTGCGCGCGCGGGTGGGCCAGCAATTTGACATCCTTACCTCAGCCGGAGTGCGTCGCGGGAAAATCATGTTCCTGGCCCCGGCTCGAGTCGAGTTCGAGCTGGGTGAAGAAGTTTCCTCCATGGAAACAATTGAAATCGTTCTCGCCCTTTCCATTTTCAAATTCGACCGCATGGAGTGGGCGATCGAGAAGTGCACGGAACTTGGCGTTTCACGAATCATCCCGGTGATCGCGCAACGCACGGATTCGCACCTCGCCTCGGCGTCCAGGAAAAGAGTGGAACGCTGGCGGCGCGTCGTGAGGCAGGCGGCGGAGCAGTCACGTTTAGCGGTCCTCCCGGAGGTTTTGAACCCGGCCAAGCTTCCTTCCGTTCTGAAGGTTCCTGCAGCTTTGCGAGCCGTCCTCAATGAGACTGAGCACGAAATGTTGCTGCGCGATGTGCTGAAAAATACTTCGCAGCCGGAGCGCTCCGATGGAACTGGCGAAAAAGCTGGCATCATCCTGGCAGTTGGTCCCGAAGGTGGTTGGACAGAGGATGAACTGCGCTGCTTCTGGGAAGCCGGTTGGAGATCAGCTTCTCTCGGCGAAACCATTCTTCGCGCAGAAACGGCTGCAGTCGCAGCTATCGCAATCATTACTTCCACGGTTGCCGGACGCTGATTGCGCAGGGATCTTTCATGGCGGCGGTGATATTCTGACGGCGGATGTTCGCCGTCAAATCAAAATTCACCCCGTTTCTTCCCGACAGCCCGCAGCGTGAAGCCATCGAGCATGTTCATGGACCAATGCTGGTGATCGCGGGCGCGGGCACCGGAAAAACTTCGGTGCTTATTCATCGCATCGCCCGCCTCATCGGGGAAGGTTATGCCAAGCCGGAGCAAGTTCTCGCGCTTACCTACACCGTCGCTGCCGCCGCCGAAATGCGTCATCGCTTGCGAGCCCTGCTCGGCAAAGAAGTTCGCTGCGCCACGTTTCACGATTTTTGCCTCGATCTGCTTACCCGGGCAGGGAAAAAGTTCGATGTGCTCGATGAAAAAGACCTGTGGATCTATCTCCGGAAGCGGATTCACGAGCTTCGTCTTGTGCACTATGTACGCGCGGCCAATGTAGGCCAATTTCTAAATGACTTGATCGACTTTCTCAGCCGCTGCCATGACGAACTGGTTACCCCGGAAACATATGCAGATTACGTAGCGCGCCTCGCGCGAAGAGAACTGCCTGTTCCGCGAGTTTCGAAGTCGAAGGATGAGCTGACGGACGACGAGATTATCGCGCGATGCGAGGAGATTTCCCGCGTCTTTGCAGTCTCCGAGCGTTGGCTGCGGGAAGAAAACCTCGGCACGTTCGGCCACATGATGACGCGCGCGTATGAACTGCTGGTCGAAGATGAGACCCTGCTCCTGGCCGAGCGGGCTCGTTCACCCTTCATCCTGGTGGACGAATTTCAGGATGCCAATTTTGCTCAGATCAAAATCCTGTCGCTACTGGCCGGCGACGCGGCCAATGTTTTCGGCGTCGGCGACCCCGATCAAGCGATTTATCGATTTCGGGGAGCCTCCAGCGCTGCGTTCCAACTCTTCCGCCGACATTTTCCCAAAACCCGGCTGGTTGTGCTGGGCAAGAACCGGCGCTCTACCGCTCCTATTTTGGAGTGCGCCTTCGCAGTCATTGATAAAAATCCAACTGTATTCCCAACGGGAGATGCTCACACCATTTCCTACCAGCGAGCTCCACTGCAATCGGCCCGCGAGGAAGAAGCAAGAGAGCGGAGAACAGTGATCTCGTCCCTCCCGGTCGAGGCGGTAGTGTTTACGGCAAAGGACAGCGAAGCTCCCGACGTAATTCACATCATGGAAGACATCAAGCGAAGTTCACGCTGCAAGTGGCAGGATTTCGCAGTTCTGTACCGTTCCCATTTCCACCGCGACGAAGTTGCCCAGGAGTTGTTGGACCACAATATTCCGTTTTCCATCGAGAACATGGACGTCAGCGATACGCCCGAGGTGCGTGACCTGTTTGCTTGCGTAGCGGCGGTTGTCGATATGGGATCCGATGCCAGCCTTTTCCGCGTGGCTGCGCTGCCTCAATTCAAGGTTGAACCCGAGGAACTCCGATCTGCTTTGCGAAAAATTGCCCAGGAAGCCAAACGAGATGTCGTTGTTCCTCTCGCTTCAGTCATCGATACGGTCACTGGCGGGCGAGGCGTGCTCGAGGCAGTGTGTCGAGTGCGCGATGAAGTCGCGCGCAGGAATGCAAAAACTCGTGCCGCTCTCGAGCTGATCGCCCGGCAATTCGAGCTTGACCTGAACTCCCCGGCCCTGCAGACAGCGCTGAAACTCGCCGCGGAATGGGAAGAGAAGCCCACCACGAAAACCAAAGAACTCGGCGAATGGATCGAATACCTTGAATATTTTCGCGAAGCGGGCGGCGTGATTCCCATGACCGCAAATCCGGAGGAAGACGCAGTTCGGCTCATAACGGCTCACGGGGCCAAAGGTCTCGAGTTCACCCACGTTTTCATTCTGCGCGCAGCCAGCGGCTCATTTCCCAATTATTACCGTGAGACTCTGGTCGAGTTTCCGAAAGAGTTGCGCGATCAAGATTCCGCCGCGGCGGGTGACGACAAGAAGCTTCACGAGCAGGAAGAGCGCCGCTTGTTTTATGTAGCCATGACACGGGCGAAAGATTCGCTGCACATCTATGGCAAACAAGGAATCGGCAAGGATAAAACGCCCGCGGGAGTCATGCGCGAGCTGCTCGGCAACCCACGGCTGAAACCGTGGCTGAGGTTCCGGCCCGCGCTGCCGTCACAGCCCGAACTGATTTCACTTGCCGCTGTGGGGGATGAAGCTGTCCCACGGGCGTCCCGCCTGCCTCGGTGGCTAGCGCTGCCGCCAGTTGATGGCCTCGCCGCGCGCTTGAGCGCCAGCGCGATCGAAACCTATGAAACCTGCCCTTTGCAGTTTAAATTTGAGCGCGAATGGAAGCTCTCACGCCAACTCCATGCGGCGGTCCAATACGGGGCGGCGATGCATCGGGTGCTCCGCACCTATTTTGACTCTGTTCGGCTAGGCCACACGAGGACTGATGATGAATGGCTGCAACTCTTTCGCGACGACCTGGCTTCCTGCCGGATCGAAGACGAATATCAGCGGGAACTTTACCTGCAGCAAGGGATTCGGCAATTGAGCGACTTTCTTGCCGCAACCCGTTGTTCTCCCATGCCCGACGTGCTTCATACCGAGGAGTGGTTCGATGTGCAGATTGCCGGCACAAAACTTACCGGCCGGATCGACCGCATCGATCGCGCTCATGATGACAGCGTCAATATCGTCGACTATAAAACGGGTGCAGCCCGGTCGCAGGACGATGCCGACGATAGCCTCCAGCTTTCAATCTATGCGATGGCCGCGCAGGAGAAATGGGGGTACAGGGTCGAGGAGTTGAGATTTCAAAATCTGGAGGGCAACGTTGCCGTCGTTTCAAAACGCGATGAATTTCAACTCGAGAGAGCCCGCCAGCGCGTGAAAGAAGCCGCCCGCAATGTGGCGGCCGGAAACTTCCAGCCGAAGATCGGCTTCCACTGCAACTTCTGTTCGTTCCGTGGGTTGTGTCCGGCGCGGGAAAAGCGCGCGCCGAGGATCTAGTCGGCTGCTACGTGACGCTCAATTCCGGCTTCCTGCGGCTGAATCCGCTCGCATAAGAACTCGCGATAACGCCCGGCTCCGGCTCGCCAGGGAGAGATAGCCTTATTCACCACACGAAACCCTTCCATCGAGAAGGTGGACGCAGGAACCTCGGAGTATCCCAGCGCGTGGTGGGGCTTGTCACTATTCTCGTGCAGAAAGTATTTTCTGCAAGTGCGGTCGATCTGTGCCAGGTATTCACGAATTGTCTCTGGCCTCATCTCTGAAAGACTGTGGGTATTCACAAAAATATCAGCGGAATTTTGCGGCAACTGCCGCAGGCAGAAATTCGGATAAAGGATTGCGTCGTATTGTTCGAGGTTCGCAAGGACCGCCTCCGAAGGCTCTTCACCGTATAGCGCAATCTTGCGATCGGGCAACGTACTGCAGATCCAATATGAGGCCAAAAGCAAAATCTCCGGCAGATCGAAATCCACATAATGCACCTGCGAATGTTGCAGGGCGAAGTAACCGACATCTCCCCAGCCCCCGCCAATTTCGATGATCACGCCTTTTCCGCCAATCAGCGCGACGGCCTTCTCGGCTGTGTAGTGGTGGCGGAAGTTTGCGGGAACTGCCAGCGTCCCGTCGATGAAATAACCAAATGGGTTTCCGGCCCATGGCACGCGGATGTCTTCGATGCTCTTTCCGGTGAGCTCAGTCCACACTCGATAGTCACACAGCATCGAGTTTACGAATAGCGTACGGGTCATAAGGTTGCGGACTGAAGATCGCAGATCTGGGGGCGTTGCGTAGTCGCACAGGCCGGCAAATGCCTCTTCGTCGCGAAAGAAGGATGCCAGCACTTCCCCCATCGATCCTCGATCGCGGAACGCTTTCAGCTTCGATTCGATGAGCGTCGTCCATTGCCCATTCGGCTGGTACTCTTTGCCAGCAGATTGCTGATCACGCTTCGCGGACTCATACGCGTTGAGAACACGACTGAGCAACTGAGGAGAAACCGGACGCCGCCGATCCTTCAGACCCTCATCGAGTGATTTAAACGAGGCGAGCGGTTCGCGATAAAAATCGTGGAGAGTGTCGGTCAACGTGCGAAACTTGCGAAGCAACGTGGCGATCACCGTTCTGCCTCCGAGTGTTTCGGCTGCCATTCTATCCGTGGAAGCGAGGAAATTGCCGGATTGAACTTGTTGCTCCAAAAACTTGGGGGACGCATTGTGCGTCCCCCGTTTCGACTTAAACTCACATCGTTAGTGCTTCTTTTTCTTCTTTGCCTTTTTCTTGGTTGCCATTGTTCTATTCTCCCTTCCATTGTTCATGGAAAAATCTGCAACGAATGTTTTGTTGCAACTTATTGATTGTATAGAGTCATTGAAAAACGAAGTCAAGAAA
>JASICF010000028.1 GCA_030044775.1 Candidatus Sulfotelmatobacter sp.
TTAATATTTCTTGTTCCGTACTTCATCCGTCAGGCCGTGATCAAAAACCTTCCGTGGTCTGTCCCGGCAATTGTCATTCCAATCTATTCCGTGCTCTCGTACGGAGCGTTTAAGGTGTTCTGGCCGCACATGATCGGAAAGTCCGGAACGGACACTCAGAAGGATGAATCCAACAGACATTAATCCCACGACCAGCCCGCTCGCCACCTTCCGGCATCAGTTGATGCATACCCACTCATTGCTTGGAACGATGGATCTCCCGAGGTCTTTTCCCGCGCCAGCGATCTTGCTGGTCAGTCGAGCGCCTTGTGAAATCGCAGAACAGCGATCATGAGCAAACCGGTTCCCAAGGCTGCCATGGCCAACATCTGCGGCCAGAGAATCTCCATGCCTATGCCTTTCAGATATGTGCCGCGAAGCACAACCAAGAAGTAACGCAGCGGGTTGAGATAGGTGAGGTATTGCAGCCATGGCGGCATGGTGCTGATGGGAAAGGCAAAGCCGGAAAAAGTCACGGCCGGCATAATAAAGAAGAACCCGGTTACCATCGCCTGCTGCTGCGTGGATGAGACGGTCGAAATCAGCAGGCCCACCCCCTGCATGGAGAGCAGAAAAAGAACCGCGCCTGCGAAGAGGACGAGGATGTGACCGCGAAATGGAACTTCGAACCAGAATGTTCCTACTGTTGCAATCAGAGAAACATCGAGCAGGCCAATCAGAAAAAAGGGCAGGGTTTTGCCGAGAATGAACTCGAACGGGCGGATCGGCGTCACCATGATCTGCTCGAGAGTGCCAATCTCCCGTTCGCGGACCACGGCGAAGGCCGTCAGCGTGACGACGAGTACGAGCGTCAGACTGCCAATGATCCCCGGTACGAAAAACCAACGGCTTCGAAGGTCAGGGTTGTACCAGGGCCGCTGCTCGAGCTGGATAGACGGAACTTGTTTCAACACTTGCGGCATGATCCGGTCGATCCGGTCCATCTGGTAGTCGCGGGCGAAGCCGAGTGCGATTTGCGTGATGTAGGCGGAGGCGATCAGGGCGGTGTTCGAATTGGTGGCATCGACGATCACTTGCAGGGGCGCGGTCTGGCCCTTGCGCAGGTTCTGGGCGAAGCCGGCATGGATCTCGAGGCCGATCGTAGTCTTGCCTTGCTCGATGAGATCGCCGACCTGACGATAATCCGTGAGCTGGCGTTGCACGTCGAAATAGCGCCCGGACGAAAACCGGGAAATGAGTTCGCGGCTCTCCTGGCTGTGATCGAGATCGAGGACAACGGTGGGAACATGATAGATCTCGAAAGTGGCCGCGTACCCGAACATCAACATCTGGATTATCGGCGGGCCGAACAGCATAAAACGGGTGCGCTTGTCGCGGAAGACCTGAATGAATTCTTTGATTAACATCTGCTTAAGACGTGCCCACATGGTTTCGCCCCCTTACCCCAACCTCTTGTGAAATGAAGCGGTGGCGAGCAGCGCCACAACCAGCGCGAATAGAGCGAGAGGAACCAGGTCTGGATAGAGCAAAGCGGTCGGAGTCCCCTTGAGAAATATTTTTTTCAGGATGGAAACGTAGTATCGCGCCGGAACCAGAGGAGTGATCCACTGCAGCACGACCGGCATTTGCTCGATCGGAAATAGAAATCCGGACAACAGAAAAGCTGGAAGAAAGGTGATAATCAGCGAGATTTGGCTGGCGGTGAGCTGACTCTTTGCGATTACGGAGACATAGAACCCGAGAGACAGCACGACTACAAGAAACATGGCGGAAGTGAAGAGCAAAGTCGGAAATGAACCGCGAAAGGGAACCTGGAACCAATAAATAGCGATCAGGGCGCAGACGATGACGTCGAACATGCCTATGGCGAAATAAGGCGCCAGCTTGCCCAGCATGATCTCAAGTGGTGTCACCGGGGTGGAAATCAACTGCTCCATGGTGCCGCGTTCCCATTCGCGCGCGATGGTGAGCGAGGTCAGGAACGCCCCAATGACGGACATCACCAGGGCCAGCACGCCGGGAACGATGAAGGCGCTGCTTTCGAGATCTTCGTTGTACCAGGTGCGGGTTTCAACACTCAGGAGCGCAGGCCGGAGGAGTTGCCCGCGGTTGCGAAGCCACTCCAGTTGGACATCCGAGGAATAGCCCTGGACCACCGCTTGGGCATAGCCGATCAGGACATTGGCAGTATTGTCATCTGTGCCGTCGACCAGCGCCTGAATCTGGACCGGACGACGATCGCCCAGACGCTGAGAAAAATCCCACGGGATGACAATCCCCATTTTGGCATGACCGTCGTCGAGCGACCGTGTCAATGCCGGGTAATCGTTCACAACCCGCACCACATCGAAGTACTCGCTCGCCTGGAAGCGCTTCAGAAGATCCTGGCTCTGCTGGCTGCCGTCGCGATCGTACACGTATACGGGCAGTCCTTTGAAATCAAGATTGACGCCGTAGCCAAACAGCAGCACCAGCACCACCGGCATGATCAGAACAATGATCAGACCGCGTGAATCGCGAAAAATGTGGACGACCTCTTTTCTGGCCACCGCGAGGAAGCGAGTGAAGCTCATGCTTTCCACTCCTTCCCTGTGTCAGCCGCGCTGGTGAGCGAAACGAAAACGTCTTCCAGGCTGGGATGGATCTTTTCGATCAAGCCAACGGTCACGCCGTGGTCGGACAGATACTTCTTGACCTGGGGGATGGCAGCAGTCGCATCACGCACGACCAGGTGCAGAGCCCTGCCGAAAACGCCCGCATCAATCACATCGGGAGCAGACTGCAAAATCTCGACCGCCTGGCCCAGCGGCTCACACTCAACCAGGAGCAATTCGCCCTTCATCGATTTCTGCTTGAGCTCTGAAGGGGCACCCAGGGCGGCAACGGCGCCGCGAGAGATCATTGCCAGACGGTTGCAGTATTCCGCCTCTTCCATGTAATGCGTAGTTACGAAGACCGTCACGTCTTCCTCTGCCATGTGGTGAATCAGGTCCCAGAACTGACGGCGCGAAATGGGATCGACGCCAGAGGTAGGCTCGTCTAAAAAGATGACGGGCGGTTGGTGCAAGACGGCGCAGCCCAAGGCGAGGCGTTGTTTCCATCCTCCGGGAAGCGTAGCGGTAATCAAATGTTCCCTTCCTTTAAGACTTGACATCTCCAGCGCCCATTCAATTCGTTCTTTGAGCACGTTTGCGGGCACGCTATAGAGTCCAGCGAACAGGCGTATGTTTTCGACCACCGTGAGATCGTTGTAGAGAGAAAACTTCTGCGACATGTAGCCAATGTTCTGCCGCACGAGTTCGGGGTCCCGAGCCACGTCATATCCAGCGACACGCGCCCGGCCGGAGGTCGGCTTCAATAGACCGCAGAGCATGCGAATGGTGGTAGATTTGCCCGCGCCGTTCGGTCCAAGAAACCCAAAAACTTCGCCTTTGCGCACTGCGAGACTAATACGGTCGACGGCCACAAAATCCCCGAAGCGCTTGACCAAGTTCTCGATTACTACAGAATTGTTGTCTTCAGGCATGGGAGGGCGCTCCGCTGCCGACCGCATGCACGAAGAGGTCTTCAATGGTTGGCGTGACTTGTTGAATCGTGTCGAAGGGAATGGAAGCGCCTTTCAGCCGGGCTTCGAACTCGGGGATGCGGCTCACGCCGTTTTCAACCACCACGTGCAGGCCATCGCCGGTGAGGACGAGACTGGAGATACCAACCACGTTCTCGAGTTCCGCTCGTAATCTGCGCGGTTCGGATGACGTAATTGACAGGACGCTCTTACCGAGTCTGGCTTTGAGGTTCTTAGGCGTGTCGCAGAAGAACAGCCTGCCCTGATGAAGTAAAGCAACCCGATGACAGCGCTCTGCTTCATCGAGGTAGGCAGTGGAGGCGAGGATCGTCACACCTTGCGAAACCAGCTCGTAAAGGATGCGCCAGAAATCGCGCCGCGAAATGGGATCGACGCCAGTGGTCGGCTCATCCAGAAGAATGATTTTGGGACGGTGGATAAGAGCGCACACCAGACTCAGTTTCTGCTTCATGCCGCCCGAAAGCTTCCCCGCGAGGCGCAAGCGGAACTCGCGCATGCCGGCGGCCTGCAATAGGAGAGCGGAACGATCTTCCCGTTCGGTCCGGCTCACTCCAAAGAGGTCGGCGTAGAAGCGAATGTTCTCGTTGACCGTGAGGTCCTCGTATAGTCCGAAGCGCTGTGGCATGTAACTGAGCTGCCGCTTGGCGTTCTCGGGATCGTGAACTACATCGACGTCGGCCACGCGGGCAGTCCCTTCATCGGCCGGCATGATGCCGGCCAGCATGCGGAGCGTTGTAGTCTTCCCGGCCCCATCGGGCCCCACCAGGCCGAAGATTTCGCCGGTGTGAACCTCGAAGCTCAAGCGATCCACTGCACGCACGTTGGCAAAGCTCTTGGTGAGTCCCTCGACGATGATGGCGGATTGGGGCTTCTCCTGCATTAGTTCGATGGCGCAGTTCCTTGTTCAGGCGCGTTTGGTTTAGCCGCGGCGAGGTTGATGTGGGCATCAGCCGGCATGCCAGGTTTAAGTTCGTAGTTAGGATTATCGATGTCGATCTTGATTCGGTAGACAAGGGTTACGCGTTCTTTGTAGGTTTGCACACTCTTGGGTGTGAACTCGGCGCTCGAGGCTATGAATGAAATCCGCCCGTGGTACTGCTTGCCCGGGTACGTGTCGGTGGTGAGGGTTGCTTCCTGACCCCAGTGGACGCGGCCAAGGTCGGTTTCGGCGATATACGCGCGCAGCCAAATGTGGTCGAGGTCGGCAAGAGTAACTACAGGAGTGCCAGGAATAACCACCTCTCCGAGTTCGGCCTCGCGCACCGTGATCACGCCGGCGGAGGGGGCACGGAGGGTTGTGTAGTCCAGGTTGACGCGCGATAGACCGAGATCGGCATCGGCTTGCTTGAGGTTGGCGCGGGCAATGGCTAAATCTTCTTTGCGGGTGCCTTCGACCGCTTCGTTGTAACGCTGCTGCGCGGCGCGAAATGTCGCTTCAGCACGCTTCAGAGCGGTGTCGGCGAGATCCCGGTCCTGGGCGGAAACTTCATCTTTGCTGAAAAGCCGATGGGCACGATCGTTTTCGATCTTCTTTTCATCGAGCTCGGCTTGCGCGTTGAGCATGGTTTGCCGCAGCGCACCCACTTCCTGCTCGCGGGTTCCAGCGAGCAGGAGCGCGAGGTTGGATTTACGCAC
>JASICF010000029.1 GCA_030044775.1 Candidatus Sulfotelmatobacter sp.
GCACTCTCGCCCGAAAGGCCGAGGCTGCGTCTTACCCCGTCTACGTTGTCTCCAGCGACAAAGACATGATGCAGCTTGTGAATGACAACGTTCACATCCTGAATCCACCAAAAGACAATCTGATTTGCGATGCGGCAAAAGTGGAAGAGATTCTCGGAGTCCCTCCAGATCGCGTAGTCGACGTGATGGCGCTGCGCGGCGACAGCATCGACAATATTCCGGGTGCGCCAGGCATCGGCGATAAGGGCTCCGTGGAAATTATTCGGCGGTTCGGCAGCGTGGAGCGAGCGCTGGATCGCGCCGCCGAAGTCGAGAAGAAAACCTACCGCGAGTCGCTGCTGAATAACCGCGATGTGATTCTATTCAGCAAGAGCATGGCAACCATCGATACAAAGGTTCCGGTCGAACTTAACGTCGAAGCCATGCGCATGGGCGAACCCGATGTCGAAGCGCTGCGTCAGCTTTTTACGGAGCTGGAATTCACTTCGCTGCTGAAAGAGCTATTGCCTGTGGTCGAGGTCAGCGAAGGGCATTACGAGGAAGCCCATTCCGTGAGTGATGTTGAGCGGGTAGCGGGTTCGCTGGATGGTACAGCGCTTGCCGTAGCCGTGGAAATAATCGAACCTGAGTTGGCGGATGTAGAGGAAGAACCAGCTGCGCCCGAGCCACAAGAGGCGATGCTGCCACTTACCAGGCCCGCCAATATTTCAGAGAGGTCCGCATCGCTTTTCCCCCGAACTGCTATTTCCGGCGTCCCCGGCTCGGCGGTGACCGTCAAACTGGATTCTGGAGAAGCAGCCGAAAAACTACGTTCCATTCTCGCCGCCAGCACGCCCCCTAAGTCTGTTCACGACTACAAATCGGCGACACGCGTGCTCGCCGACCTGGGAATCGACCTGCAAGGTGTGCAGCACGACCCGATGCTGTATTCGTATCTGCTGGATCCAACATACTCTTCGCATCGTCTGCCGGAAGTGGCGTTGCGTCGCTTCAACCTCAAACTGAGCGGCGATCTTGCCGAGGCCGCCGATATCACAGGACGCTTGGCCGCGGCACTTGCTGGCGAGGTGCGGCAGGCAGGGCTGACCAAGCTCTACGACGATATCGATCTTCCGCTCGTTCCCGTGCTGGCGCGCATGGAACAGGCTGGGGTGAAAATCGACACGGACGCTCTAGCGCGAATGTCGGTCGAACTCGAGCGCGAGATTGGCGTCAAAGCAAAAGAAATTCACCAGCTCGCCGGTTGCGAGTTCAATATCGGCTCGCCGCGGCAGCTGGGAGATGTTCTCTTTAACAGGCTCAACCTACCCAAGCCCGTAAAATACGGCAAGGGACGCACGATTTCGACAGCCGTTGATGTGCTTGAAGATCTTGCCGCAGAACACTCGATTGCGCGCATGGTGCTCGATTACCGCCAGCTCACCAAGTTGAAATCGACCTACGTCGACACGCTGCCCGCGCTCATCGATCCTTCTACGGGCCGGCTGCACACTACTTTCGCCCAGACAGGAACCGCGACGGGGCGGCTATCGTCGGCGAATCCCAACCTGCAGAACATTCCCATCCGCACCGAGCTTGGGCGCGGCATTCGAGCTGCGTTTATCGCCGAACCTGGACATGTCCTCCTCACCGCGGATTACTCTCAGATCGAGCTGCGCCTGTTGGCCCATTTCTCGCGCGATCCGTTGCTAGTTGAAGCCTATCGCCGCGGGGATGACATTCATACATTGACCGCCTCGCAGGTATTCGGCGTTCCCCCGCTTATGGTGACTGGCGACCATCGTCGCCAGGCCAAAGTTGTGAACTTTGGAATCGTTTATGGCCTCTCGCCATTCGGCCTGTCGCAAAATCTCGGAATCGAACCCGCCGAAGCCAAGCAGTTCATCGCAAATTATTTCGAAAAGTACAAAGGCGTGCGCGCCTTTATCGACAAGACGCTCGAAGAAGCTCGTCGCGATTTAAAAGTGAAAACGCTCTTCGGCCGAGTGCGGCCGATTCCGGACATAAACAGCAAGAACTCGAACCAGCGGGGATTTGCCGAACGGACAGCAGTAAACACCCCGCTGCAAGGGACGGCGGCGGATTTGATCAAGATTGCGATGATCCGGATTGATGCAGCCATACGCGAGGGTGGATTGAAGTCGCGGATGACTTTGCAGGTTCACGACGAACTGGTGTTCGAGGTGCCGGAAGACGAGATCGAGGTCATGCGGCCTCTGGTTCGCGATCACATGGAAAAAGCCTGCGAGCTTGCCGTGCCATTGCTGGTCGAGATGGGCGTCGGGCCGAATTGGCGGGATCTGGAATGGCTGTAATCTGAATCTCGACATGGCACGGCGAGTCAAGATCAGCCATGTGGAGGGGCATCACAGCGCAATCACTTTTCCCCGGCGTACAATATTTTCGTGGCAACAGCGAGACCAGAGGACGATTCCTCTCGAAAGCAAGCGCGGTACGCAGTCTATTCGACTGAGGCGGCAGGATTGCTATTCCTTGCCGTGCTTCTTCTGATCATTATCGTGATCCGCTACTGGAAAGCCATCCACTGGAGCCTACGCTAACGGTGGGCTCGCCGAAGCCTGAACCGCTGCTGGTGGTGCTGCTCGGTCCTACGGGCAGCGGCAAGACCGCTCTTTCCCTGGCCCTCGCCGAGCACCTCGGCGGCGAAATCGTCAATTGCGATTCCGTCGCGATGTATCGCGAATTCGATACTGGAACGGCAAAGCCTGCACCCTCTGAGCGGATTCGCGTGCCGCACCATCTGCTGGATTGTGTCGATCCCACGGAGCAGATGACGGCGGGCGAATATGCGCGCATGGCGCGACAGGTTTTAGCTGAGATTAGCGCACGCGGACATTTGCCGATCGTGGTTGGCGGCACCGGACTTTACTTGCGAGCCCTACTTGAAGGATTGTTTCCCGGCCCACAGCGTTCCGAAGAACTCCGGGCGCGGCTCCGTGCATCGGCTGCCCGTCGTGGGTCCGAACACATACATCGCATTTT
This sequence comes from Candidatus Sulfotelmatobacter sp., assembly GCA_030044775.1. GTDB lineage: Bacteria > Acidobacteriota > Terriglobia > Terriglobales > Acidobacteriaceae > Sulfotelmatobacter. The sequence continues at coordinate 3,004 of JASICF010000029.1, forward strand.
GCAGCGCCTGGATCGCGCTGCCGCCGAGAAAATCCACCGCAACGATACGCCGAAGCTCATCCGCGGCGTCGAAGTAAACCTGGCGGCTCGCGAAAAGATCACAGACCTTTGGAAACGCCATGGCCGCGACCCATTACAGGGGTTTCGAATTCTGCGGCTGGGCCTCGATCCCGATCGCCAAGTTTTGTATGACCGCATCAATGATCGCGCGCGGCGGATGTTCGATGCCGGACTGATCGAGGAAACGCGCCGACTCCTTCAGAAATATGGCGATGCTGCCCCACCGCTGTTTTCGCTTGGTTACCGGCAGGCGGTGCAAGTCATTGGCGGAGAGACGACACGGGAAAAAGCGCTGGAAGCCGTACAACAGGCGCATCGCAATTACGCCAAGCGCCAGATGACGTGGTTTCGCCGCGAGCCGCAGGTGCGCTGGCTGCGCGGCTTCGGTGACGATCCCGCGATTCAGCGCGAAGGCTTGGCATGCTGCGCGGCAGAACTCGCGAGATGAACGTCGTCTCACAGCATTTTTCTGCTATCGTTTTTGCATGCATCGCGCGCTCGCACTGTTAATCTTCGCTCTAGCCTCTCTTCCTTCGGCTTTCGCTAAAGAAAAATATCAGCATCCCGGACCGATTCATCTCACTCATGACGGCGAGAAATGGGCCGAGAAGACCTTGCACAAGCTCACTCTCGAGGAAAAAATCGGCCAGGTTTTCATGATCTGGTGCCGCGCCAGCTTTCTGAACGTGAATAGTCCCGAATACGTGCAGTTGCGCGAGAGCATCGACAAATATCACGTCGGCTCGTTCGCCATGACTGTGCACGTAGATGGCCCCTACCTTCTGCGCAGCGAACCCTACGAAGCGGCTGAGTTACTCAATCGGCTGCAGAGTGATTCGAAGCTGCCACTGCTTTTCGCCGCCGATTTTGAGCGCGGCGTTTCCATGCGCCTGATGGGCACCACGATCTTTCCTCATGCCATGGCTTTCGGGGGCGATGGCAGCCTGGACGATGCCGAAGCCTTCGGCCGCGTTACTGCTGAGGAGGCTCGCGCCATCGGCATCGACTGGAATTTCTTTCCCGACGCCGATGTGAATTCCAATCCCGCCAACCCCATCATCAACACGCGCTCGTTCGGCGAGGATCCCCAACAAGTGGGAGCGCTGGTCGCCGCCTATATCAAGGGCGCGCATGAGGCCGGCATGATGACCACCGTCAAACATTTTCCCGGCCACGGCGATACGGCGACCGATTCGCATCTCGGGGTCGCAAAAGTCACGGTCGACCAGGCGCATCTTGACTCGATTGAGCTGCCGCCATTTCGCCAGGCAATCGCAGCGGGCGTCGATTCCGTGATGGTCGCGCACGTGACCGTTCCGGCCCTCGATCCCGATCCGAACCATGTCGCGACGATCTCACCGCTTGTCGTTTCAGACCTGCTCGAGAAGCAACTCGGCTTCAACGGAATTGTAGTGACCGATGCGCTCGATATGGCCGGACTCACACGTCTGTTTTCACAGGATACTGGCAGGGCTGCCGTGGAAGCCTTTAAGGCAGGCAACGATCTTTTGCTCATCCCGGCTGACTTTCCCGCCTCGTACAATGCCATGCTGCAGGCGGTGCAATCGGGGGAGATTTCGCGCGAGCGGCTGGATCGCTCCGTCCTCAAAATCCTGAAAGCCAAAGCGGCGCTTGATCTGCAAAAAGCGCGTTTGGTAGACATAAATGCTTTGCCGACCGTTGTCGGCAAGCCGGAGAATCTTGCCTTCGGCCAGCGCGTGGCCGATTCTGCGATCACGCTCGTGCGCAATAACGGTCAGGTTCTGCCGCTCAGGTCATCTGCCCCTAAATTTACTGGAACCTCCAAGGCGCCGCTTCCGTATACAACACAGGAGGAGACCCGCAATCATGTGGTTGCGGTGGTTTTCTCGGACGACGTGCGCGCCGAATCCGGGCGCGCTTTCACTCGCGAGCTTTTGGCGCGAGTTCCGGACGCGCATGTGATGTACGTCGATCCGCGCATTGCTGGAGCGATGAGCAGTGACGTGCTGAAAGTGGTCGATCAGGCGAAGACTGTGATTGCCGCCGTTTACGTGGTGCCGACGGCCGGCAAGGTCGGCAACACGGTTGCCATGCCGGATGCAACGGGCGCGTTGCTCGAACAGATGCTCGATCACGCGACAAAAAGGACTGTCGTCATCGCCATGGGAAATCCGTATCTGGCTCAGGACTTTTCGAAGATCGAGAATTATGTGTGCACCTTTTCGAATGCATCGGTGTCGGAGATCGCCGCAGTGAAAGCCCTATTTGGGGAGATTCCCATTCGCGGGCATCTTCCCGTCAGTATTCCTAACATCGCCCAGCGCGGCACCGGCCTGGAACGCCCGGCGCAGGTCGCCGATCGAGGTCTCAATCATGACGCGAATTAGACTTGCACATTTCTCTGCAATCGCCGCGACACTTGCGAGCCTTGCGTTTTTTGTGTTGCCGGCATGCGACGTTAACGTCAAAAAAGAAAGCAACGGACGGGACAAACAGGTCGATATAAGCACGCCGGTTGGCGGCATTCATGTCAGCCAGCAGGCCGACGCTTCTGACGTCGGCCTTGCGCTTTATCCGGGTGCGCATCTTAAGCAAAAAGACTTGGATGGCAGCGACAAGAGCGCCAACGTGAATATTTCCGGCTTTGGTTTTGGAGTCAAAGTGGTCGCGCTCGATTACGAATCCAGCGATTCGCCGGCCAAGATCATGGCTTTTTATAGGGAGCAGTTGAAGAAATATGGCAACGTGCTCGAATGCCATTATTCCGGCCATTACAACGTGAACACGGATTTTGACTCCCACGACTCCGCTGATTCAAAGTCGAACGACTTGACCTGCGAGGATAACCACGGCAGCAACGTTGAGCTCAAGGTAGGGAAGAAAGACGACCAGCACATTGTCGAGGTGGAACCGGAAGGCAACGGATCGAGCTTTGCGCTCGTCTATGTTCGAACTCACGGTCGGAGAGCGGACATCTAGGCGGCTCGGCGCGAGGAGGAGCAGGCGTCCGTGGCCCTGGCTTGATTTCTACTGCGGCGGCTTTCTTGCGCCTGCCCCTCGCCGTGCTGTAACTTCAATCCAGACCCGCTTGTTCTTCCGATGGACAATCCCTGTTACAAGTGCGGACACGTGGTTGAGGAAGGCAAGGTTTTTTGCCCGCAATGCGGCGCGCCCCAGATTCGCGTCATCCTTCCGGAAGCTCCCCAACCGGCTCTTGCCGGCGAAGGGGTTGCGCTACAAGGGCATGCCGAGCGAGCGCACGTTCTACGAAGCGATTCCGCAAGTGCACTCCCCATTGGGATGGTTCACGACCTGAAGCCGTGCATACTCGCTGCTGCAATTGCCATTGGGCTTACTCTGGTGGGCCTGAATCCGTTTGTGGCCGCTCTGGCCGCGGGATGGCTTGCGGTTACGTTTTCGCGTCGCAAAACCCTCGGAACCGCAATAAAGCCGGTAGCCGGCGCCCGGCTTGGCGGCGTCACGGGCTTGCTTATTTTCGGAGTATCGACCGTCTTTGAGACGGTGGCCGTCGTGTTTTTGCACAAGGGCACGGAATTGCGCTCCCAGATGCTCGCCAAGGTTCAGCAAGTTTCCCAACGCTATCCCGGCCCGGAAGTCCAACCCTTTGTTGATTTCGTGAAAACGCCTCAGGGGTTTGCGTTTGTTATGGCGGGCTCGGTGATTTTCGGACTGGTCGCTTTCATTGCTCTGGGGGCGCTGGGGGGATGGATCGGTGCGTGGTTTCAGAGCCGAAACCAACATCTCTAGCCGTGTCGACTGCCGGATACCGTCAAATTCTCAAAATTTCTTCCCAAATCGCCGGAAAACAGGCGCCTTGGAACCTCCCGCCCGCGAGTCTTGCCGCGCGCGCATTGCCCGCGTATCATGCTGCGTTTGCCTTTTTTCACAATGAACAAGCCGGCGCGCGGTTCACTTCTCGGCATCGAGCACATGGCATCCGAGGAAATCTCGGGCTTGCTGAGGCTCGCGCGGCGCATGAATCCGCTGAAGGCCCGGCCGCTCTTGCGCAACAAGAGAGTCGTGCTCTTGTTCTACGAAGCCTCCACCCGGACGCGTTCGTCGTTCGAGATTGCCGCCAAGTCGCTGGGCGCGATTACTACTCTGGTGCAATCTTCGGGATCGAGCATCGAGAAAGGCGAATCCCTGCTCGACACCGGTTACACGCTGCGCGCGGTCGGCGCCGATGCGATCGTGATCCGGCATCCCGCCGCCGGCGCGCCGCAGTTGATGGCAAGCCATCTCGATATCCCGGTCATTAACGCCGGCGACGGTATGCACGAGCACCCCTCGCAGGCCTTGCTCGATGCCTTCACCATTTTGAAGCGTAAAAGATCGCTCAAGGGCTTGCAGATCGCAATCATCGGCGACATTTATCACAGCCGGGTAACTCGTTCGAATTGTCATTTGCTGAGCCGCTTCGGAGCGAAGATCACGCTTTGCGGCCCGCCGGAATTCGTCCCTGAAATTGCATCGACATTGGCGCCGGGGCTGCGCATCACTCGTCACATTGAAGAAGCATTGCGCGGGGCTGACGTGATTATGTTGCTGCGTCTGCAAAAAGAACGCCTGGCTGGACAGAAGATTCGTTTGCAGGACTATATTGCGCACTATCAAATGACTTCAGCGCGGCTGAAGCTGGCGAAGCGCGACGCGGTCGTCATGCACCCTGGCCCGATCATTCGCGGCCTCGAACTCACCGCCGAAGTCGCGGATGGCCCGCAGTCTGTCATCGTGGATGAGGTTCACAACGGCGTACCGACCCGCATGGCAATACTGGCGCGGGCGCTGGGAAAAGCGAAATGAAGGAATTGGCTGAGTGCTGAATGCCGAGTGCTAAGAAAGCTCCGAGCCTGCTGATCAAGGGCGGCCACGTGATCGACCCGGCGGCCAAGATCAATACAGCTATGGATATTCTGCTGCGCGACGGCAGGGTTGCCGAGGTCGGGCTCCCAAATAAGATTCGCGGCAGCGCCGATGAGAAGTTCGATGCGCGCGGGCTGATCGTTGCTCCCGGCTTTATCGATCTGCATGTCCATCTCCGCGAACCCGGCCAAAGCTACAAAGAGACCATCGCCAGCGGCACGGCCGCGGCTGCGGCCGGAGGCTTCACATCGGTTTGTACGATGCCGAATACGGCGCCGGTCGTCGATACCGACGAATGGGTTACTTGGTTGCGAAGTCCCGAGCGCGGAGCGATCGTCAATGTCTTTCCTATCGCCGCAGCAACCCGGGGCTCACGCGGATCGTCGCTCACCGATTTTGCAGCCCTGCAGCGGGCGGGAGCCGTCGCTGTCACCGACGATGGCAAGCCAATTCTGGATGACGAAATCATGAGTGCGGCCCTGCGCCTGGGAGCCGAGTTGAACCTTCCCGTCGCGCAGCACGCCGAAGACACACGTCTGACCGAGCATTGCTCGATGCACGAAGGCCCCACCAGTTTCCGCCTCGGCTTGCGGGGCATGACGGCGGCGGCAGAAGCTAACATTGTTGATCGCGATGTGACGCTGGCGCAGCAGATTCGCGAGTCGCGGTTGCACGTGGCACATTTATCGACGGCCGATGCGCTAAAGGCAGTGCGGCGCGGCAAGCGCGCCAAGGCGCGGGTGACCTGCGAAGTCACTCCGCATCATTTCACTCTGATTGATGAAAACGTCGGCGAATACGACACGCATTGCAAAATGAATCCTCCGCTGCGTTCGGCTTCCGACCGCGAAGCGATTTTAGTCGCTTTGGCTGATGGAACTGTTGACGCGATTGCGACACACCATGCCCCACATGCGGCGCACGAAAAGCAAGTCGAGTTCGAGCGCGCCGCTTTTGGCCTTACCGGTCTGGAAACTGCGTTGGCTTTGGCGATTACCAAGCTACATCGCGAGCAGAAAATCCCGTTGGCGCGAATTGTCGAATTGTTTACGTCCGGGCCGGCGCGAGTGTTCGATCTGCGGGGAC
>JASICF010000324.1 GCA_030044775.1 Candidatus Sulfotelmatobacter sp.
GAGGAGCTGCTGTTTGAGTTTCGGTTTGTGTCCACGAGGGCCGCGGGACGAGCGGAAAAAGAAGAAACGCCACGAGCAGACATTTTGGCCTGACCATATCAGTACGGGATGGTAGCACCATGCATTTCGGAAAGCCATCCGCGAAGGCAATCCGAACGTGTTGCGTGCAGCCACATTGTCTCCTCGAATTCCTCAGCCCGGCTTGGGACCTGTGTCATGCTGAGCGGAGCCGCGAGTCCTCGCGGCGCAGTCGAAGCATCCCTGTCGAACTTCCGAAAAATCAAGAAGCGCCAAAGAACGTCTGATCGCGCCGTCCACTAAGGAACCTTCAGTTCCTCCGCCAGCGCGCCTGCCACGCGCTTTTCCTGCTCCGGCGTGAGTTTCCTTCCGCTTGAGGTTAAATAGAACACGTCGATCGCCATCTGCCCCTCCGTATCGATCAACGCAATTTCGATATTGCATTGCTGGCGCGAGAGGCAGGAACTGATTTTGTGCAGCAACCGCGGGCGATCCTGTGCAATGACCTGCAGCAGCGTGGTGTTTAACGAAGATTCGTCGTCAAAATCGATTCGCGTCTTTACCGCGACCTTGATGTGGGCGCTTTTCTCACCGCGCTGACGGTCCCGCAACATTTTCTCGAGATCCGCCCTGCCCGTCAGAACTGCGGCAACGCTTTGCCTGAACCTCTCCCACTCGGAAAGATTTAATTCCAGAGTTCGAAAACGGTCGGTGAAATAAATGGTATCGACAACTGTGCCGGCCTGATTAGAAAAAGCATTCGCTTTAACGATGTTCATTCCCCAGGCAGCAAGAACTCCGGTCAGCATCGCAAATAACGACGGTCGGTCCTTCGTAACCAATGTGAGTTCATACCAATGGCGGCCGCGTTTCAGATCGACCTGCACTTCGTTTTGGCCGAAGTTGTCCGCCATGGCCATGTGCCGCATCACTTCTTCCGCCGGGTTCACCAGCAGATATCGTTGCGGGAACCCCTCCACAAACTCCTTGAACTTCACTCCCATGACGGGAGCCAGGCTGCGCAGGCGAACCAGCTTTTCATTGCCGGCGTCGGCATGCACGCGATGGTCCGCGCTGCGGCTGAGATAGTTCGCGGCGGCGATATAGAGCTGCCAGACGTTCTCCGCTTTCCACGGTGTCAGCGCCTCCGGATTTACCGCTTTGATGTCTGCATACGTCAGCAGGCAGAGCATTTTCAGGCGCTCCGGCGTGCCCATTTTTTCCGCGAACGCCGCGACCGTGGCCGGATCGAAGATATCGCGCCGCAACTGGGCCGACATCTCCAGATGATTGCCGATCAGAAACAGCACCATGGCGCGCTCCTGCGAATCCACGTCCAACCGGTCGAGGCACCGGCCGGCGATCTCCACGCTGGCCTCCACATGGTTGCCGCCGGCAACCCCTTTTCCGGTGTCGTGCAATAGCAGCGCGAGGTAAAGCAACTCGGGATCTTCCAGTTCTGCTAGTAATTCGGCAAAGCGCTTATCCCATTCTGAATGCGACTGGTTCAGCCGGTGCAAACTTTCGATGGCGATGATCGAATGCTCGTCGACCGTGAAGCGGTGATAAAAATCGCGGACAACCAGCGAATCGATCGGCTTGAGCTCCGGCAAGAGTAAGGTGAGCAGGCGCAAGGAGTGCATCGCCCGCAACGCATCGGCTGCATAAGGCTGAAGCAGGGTTTCCTGGAGATACAGCCAGAGTTCGGCTCCGCGCGGCGGAACTACGGCCAGGGCCGGGAGGGCCTGTTCGATCCGGTGCTCGGTGGTTGCGCTCGGTTTCAGCCCGTGTTCGGCCATAAAATGGAACAGGCGAAGCAATGTTTCGTGGTCCTGCAATGACGAGGATTGCTGCAGGAAGATCAGGCCATCGACGACGGAGAAATCCGGGCTTGCGGGCCGCGATTTCCAGCCATGGAATTGCCGGCGCAGCGAAGACCACGATTCCGGAATCTCTTCCAGCAGTTGCATGACCGTGCGCTGCACTGCGCGGGCGTGGCTGAAATAAATCCGCATCCAATCGGCGGAAGTGAGATTTGCCGTTTCCTGAGTCCCGATTCTTCGCACCGCGGCTTCATCCTGTGCTTCCCAGGTGAGCGAGTTGTCATCGCGACCGTGCCGAAAATGCAGAAAGCACCTCGCGGCCATCAGAAATTCCAGTGCCGCATCGAGCTGTCTTTGAACGGGCGCGCGCATCAACGGCCCCTCAGGCCAGTCATTCAGCTTGCTCGTTGCCGAAATGAGTGCGAGCCAGCAGGCGACGTTATAGTCGCGCAACCCGCCGGGAGTTTCCTTCAGGTTCGGCTCCAGGTGAAAAACGGTCTGCCCGAACTTTGCCTGCCGTTCTCGCGTTACTTCTGCCAGGCCTTGCAGCAGCGGTTTTGATTCACGCGCAACCAGCCTGGGGATCAACTTGCCGTGCAGGCGTCCAAACAATTCGCGATCGCCAGCCAGGTAGCGGCAATCCAGGAGAGAAATCGTAAATTCGGTGTTGTTGGCGTCGAAATGGTCGCACTCCGCCAGATATCGCGATGCCGGGCTGAGTCTAAGCTTCAGATCCCATAGTTCCTGCGAAAACCGCCGGATGGTTTCTTTGTGGGCTGCTTCCCCTCCGCGATCGGCATAGAGAAAAAGAACATCGATGTCTGAGTGAGGGAAAAGCCAGCCGCGTCCGAAACCGCCGGTCGCAATCAGCGCAAAATCCTTCGGTCCGCCGGAATCGGGCGATACGAGATCTTTCCAGAGCTTCCCGATAATTTCTTCGATGAGGTTGGTTCGTTGGGCAACGGCTGCGCGTCCATTTCCGGTTTCAGCAAACTCCTTCGCGATCTTCGCCGACAACTCGGCGAGAGACACTCGCAGTTCACCGATCAGGGAAGACGACGTGCTCATGAGAGTTTATCAATTTGTTTCGGGAGCTCCAGAAAATCGCGAGCTTACAGAGCCGCCTCGCCCCGCTCTTCGTTGCGGATGCGGATTGCTTCGTCTACCCTGGTAAGAAAAATCTTGCCGTCGCCGATTTTTCCCGTGCGCGCCGCGCCCAGGATCGCTTGCACCGCTTTCTCGACCATGGTGTCCGCTAACACCATTTCAAGCTTGGTCTTGGGGATCAGATCGACGCTATACTCGCGGCCGCGATAGACCTCTGTGTGACCCTTCTGCCGGCCGTGGCCGCGCACTTCAAGCACCGTCATTCCTTCGACTCCAATCTCCTGCAGAGCGGTTTTGACCGCGTCCAGCTTGGAGTTT
>JASICF010000325.1 GCA_030044775.1 Candidatus Sulfotelmatobacter sp.
AAGCCGCGGTTGAGGCGCTGGCCTTGCGCGTGATTGCCGACCGCATTGAGTCCGAGAAAATCGGACAGAAGATGATCACCTTTGGGTGAGCCGGTGGCCAAGTTCGAAAGCTGCGCGGGTCTACCGTGCGCTTCTGCGCATTGGCTGGTCGCCTAAAGGCCTCAAAGGTTCTTCCCACGTTACATTGCAAAGAGCCGGCTATGCGGACTTCGTGTGGGCGTTTCACGACCGCGTTGAGATTGGTCCGAAGATGCTAGCGCGGATTGCAAAGCACACAGGATTGAGGCCCGAGGATTTGTAGAAGCCATGCCCACTTCTCGCAAAGGAAGCGAGAAATGGGGCACCCGCGACACTGTCCTCCACGACATCCGACGATGTCAAAATCCCTACGTCTCGCAAAAGAAGCGAGAAGTGGGCACCCGGCACCGGGCTTGCGGCTCCCACAGAATTTTGGCGGGTCATCGGGAAATCGCGCGGATTCATTTAGAATGAAAAGAAAATGCTGAGGAGGGTTCGTGCGCTGCGCAAGATGCGGCAACGAAAACGGAGAAGGCAATCGCTTTTGCGGCATGTGCGGCGCGCCGCTTACGCCTGGGGCGAAGCAACCGTCGACGGCAGCGATGGCCGGGCAATCGGCGGGCAGGAATGCAGCGCAAGAAATGCGCCAGGAGCGTGCTTCGGCGAATCCGCCTGCGGCGACCACATCTCCGGCAAATTCATCTCCAGTAAATACGGCGCCGGCGAGGGCAGCTTCGTCGTTCGGTCGCCAGCGCGAGGAGCCGACAATCAGCGGGCCGTCGTTCTTGGGGCTGAATCAACCAGGACCGGCGAGGAATGTGCCGCGAGATGACAGCCGGGATCCGTTGCGCCGCTCGGGGAATCTGGATTATCTGCTGGAAGATGACGACTACGAAGAACCGAAACATCGTTGGGGCAAAATGCTATTTGCTTTGGTGGCGCTGGCGCTCGCGGGCGGGTTCGGATATCTGCATTGGAAGCAGGGCGGGTTCAACTGGTTGATGGTGGCGAGCAGCAGCAAGCCAGCAGGAACGCAGACTCCGGCAGACAGCGCGCAGGCGCCGGGAGATAATAGCGGCGCGGCGACGACGAGCGCTGCTCCGAATGCCGCTTCGGGGACGGTTCCGAGCGGCAGCAATACTCCGGCCAGTGGGACATCGAATACGACAGCGCCGCCGAGCGTGGGAGCGGTTCCTGCAGGAACGGCTGGAACTCCGAGCGGGGCTGCATCACCAACCCCGGCTGTGACTCCGCCGGGGACGGCCGCAGCGCCGAGTGCCGCGCCGGGCACGGAGGCTCCAGCGAGTTCGGCTTCGGGCAGCGATGCGCCGACGCCTCCCGGGGCGGCGGCTGCGCCGGCGAATCAGACCCCGAGCAATTCGATTGAACCGGCTCCCGCGGCGAACGGGACGGTGACGCCCGACGCGGCGACGCAATCCTCCGATGAAGAGCAAGCGCCGGCGAGCCCCCCAGCGCCTCCAAAAGCTGCGCCGAAACCGCGAGCGCCAAAACCGGCAGCGGCAAAACCCAGCGACGCTGTGACCGAGGCAAAGCAGTACATTTATGGACGTGGCGTGCGGCAGGATTGCGATCGCGGAGTGCGCATGTTGAAATCAGCGGCCGGCCATGCGGATGCGAACGCCATGATCTATCTGGGTGTGCTGTATTCGCAGGGAACCTGCGCGCCGCGCGATCTGCCCACGGCCTACTCCTGGTTTGCAAAGGGGCTGAACAAAGAACCGAATAATCAAGCGCTGCAGGACGATATTCAACAGATATGGAGCCAGATGACGCAGCCGGAGCGACAACTGGCGATCAAACTCAGCCAATAGGGGCGCGCGCAAATCTTCACTTCAGGATCGTTCGACTACGCGGGGAGTTCGCTTTCCGAACTTTCTGCTCCGCTCAGGATCACAACGAGGATGCGTTTCCTTGATTTTCCGAGAGGAACCGGTCGTGATGGTGCAGGAAAACATTCCGCTCGCTCCTTTGACAACGCTCAAGATCGGCGGGGCGGCGAAATACTTTGTTGCGGCGAAAGACGCGAGTGAAGTGCAGGAGGCAGTTGCGTGGGCGCGCACACGCGACCTGCCAGTTTTTGTTCTGGGGGGCGGGAGCAATTTGCTGATTGCCGATGCCGGTTGGCCGGGGATGGTTCTGAAGGTTGCGATTGCAGGCATTCAGCGACGACCCGAGCTTGATGAAAAGGGCAGGGCGATTTTTGATGTGGGCGCGGGGGAAACCTGGGACAAATTTGTTTCCGACGCGGTACGGGCGCGCTGCGCAGGCGTTGAATGCCTCAGTGGAATTCCGGGAAGCGTCGGTGGGACTCCGGTGCAGAATGTGGGAGCTTACGGGCAAGAAGTGTCGGAGACGATCGAATCGGTGCAGGTATTGGATTTGAAAGATGGGCAGTTGCGCGAGTTGTGTAACGAGGCGTGCCAGTTCGCTTATCGGTCGAGCATTTTTAATAAAGGTGAGCCCGGGCGATTCATTGTTCTCTCGGCCGCTTACGGGCTTGTGCCGGAAGGCGATCCGCGCATCAGTTATGCGGACTTGAAGCGGCATTTCGATGGGTGGGCTACGATGCCCACGCTGGCTGAAACGCGGGAAGCGGTGCGCCACATTCGCGCGCTCAAGGGGATGTTGATTACGCCGGGAGATCCGGATTGCCAGAGCGCGGGATCGTTCTTCAAGAATCCAGTGCTGTCGGAAGCGCAGCACGAAGATTTGATCAAGCGGGCCGCAGCGCGGAGGTTGAACGTGCCGAGTTATCCCGCGCTCGAAAGTCACAAGAAAGTTTCGGCAGCGTGGCTGGTGGAGCATTCGGGATTTGCCAAGGGATACGGCTTTGGCCGCGTGGGCATTTCGAGCAAGCACGCGCTGGCGATTGTGAACCGTGGCGGAGCGACTGCCGCAGAGGTGCTCGCGCTAAAAGACCAGATTCAGCATCGCGTGGAAGAAATCTGGGGCGTGTGCCTGGAGCCGGAGCCGGTGATGGTGGGGTTTGAGCAGTAACGGCTGTTTTATTGCTGATTGTTGATTTCTGATTGCTGATTGAACCGCAAGGCGCAAGTAACCCTCCTCGTTAGCGTTCTCCTACCAGAATTTTCCTGAACAGAATCGACGTGCCGGCGGTCTTCATGATTGAGGTCAAGCGATTGGTGGCGGGAGAGGCAGTCCTGAACGAGGCCGCGACGGTACCGCGCAGTCCCCACAGTGAGGCCGCGACGCCGGATCGGACGCAAGACACCGCGCTCGAAAGCCTCGTCCGCCAGCATTCGCGACTGGTTTACCGAATTGCCTATGCCGCGCTGAGGAGTCACCACGATGCCGAAGACGCCACGCAAGAGACGTTTCTCCGCGTGCTGCGTTACAGCCACAAGCTGGCCACGGTGGAAGACCCGAAAACCTGGCTGGCGCGGATTGCATGGCGCGTGGCGGTTGACCGCAGCAAGCGGCGCGGAAACCAGCGGGAGATTTCTCTGGACGATCCCGGCAGGCCGGGGGAGCAAGCGCCTTCGCCGGAGACGCCGGCAGACCAGGCGATACAAGGCTCGGAGGCGAGCGCGCGGCTGGAACGGCTGATTACAGCCTTGCCGGAAAAGCTGCGCCAGCCGCTGATCTTATCGGCGCTGGAAGAAATGTCGCCGCGCGAAGTGGCTGTGACGCTGGGGATCAACGAAGCGGCGGTGCGGTCGCGCGTGTTTCGCGCGAGGCAGATTTTGCGCGAGAAGCTGCAGAAAAGCGACTGATGAAGCGCGCGGGTTCGAATTCAAACCATGGCGTGTGAAATCTGAAAGTAAAAGTAGGGCAAAGAAATGACGGACAATAATCCCCGAGAAGGCGGCAGCAAACAGCACCGGGTGGATCGTGACCGGCTCGACCGAGAACTCGATGCGGCTCTCGGGAATTATGGCGCGGTGGAGCCGAGAGCAGGAATTGAGGAACGCATTCTGGCCAATCTACGCGCGGCGCGCAAAGAAGCTTCCGTCCGGTCGTGGTGGGGTTGGCCCGCGATGGGCACACTGGCGGCGGTGGTTGTGGCGGTTGTGTTGCTGGCAGTGAGATTCGGGCAGCAAGCACCGAATCGGACCATTCCGATCGGTGATGGTCGTTTGCTAGCCGTAACGCACCCGGCGGGATCGCAGACGGCCGGCAATAACAGGCTGGGCGCCGACGCATCACCGGCAGCGGGAAAAACGCCAATGCGAGGCGCTGACCTTCATCTTCGTCCTCGTCCTCGTATTCGTCTTCATCTTCATCCTCACTCTGGCGAAAACGAAAGTGTGGCAGCACCAAAGCTCGACGTGTTTCCCTCCCCGCAGCCGCTGAGTGAACAGGAAAGGATGCTGGCAGCGTACGTGGCTCAACACCGGCGGCAGGCGGTTCTGATCGCGCGCGCCAGGATGGCGGAACTTAAAGAGGACCTGGCAATGGAAAAAGAAATCGACGAGGAAAACTCGGCGCCAGGCCGGCAGCCTTCGGACCAGTCCATCACTCGGTAGGGACTCGGCAGGAGCATGAGCCGGCAGGAGATCAATAAGGATATTAAGGAGAAAAAAATGTCGAAAAATATCGTGCTTTACGCGGTCGTGATCATGGGACTCATTCTGTGTACAGGAACGATACCGGGGCGTGCGCAGGATAATGCACCGTCGAAAGGCAGCGTGCAGACAGAAGCCGCTGCGGACGCGAAACAGAAATCGGCGGAACAGAGACCTATCGAAGCC
>JASICF010000030.1 GCA_030044775.1 Candidatus Sulfotelmatobacter sp.
AAGGCTGCCGCCGAGCAACTTTGATCGCAGAGTCTTGACCGGAGCGCCTACCGGCGCAAGTCCACCGCTGGCAACTTCCGCTTCCTCTTCGGATTTCATTATCTCGGCCATGCGCGAAAGCTCGGAGTCGGGAGCCGGCATTCTAGAACAGCGTGAAGTGGATCACCGGCAGCAGCGTTGTCCTGGTTGTGCCGGCAAAGCTATAGAAAGTTTGTTGCTGAATCCCGAACGAAAGTCGAAATGGGAATGAAGACGGCGCGCCCATGGTGCCGTCCTTTAACTCGCTGCGCACTGAGCGGGTATACGATACCTGGAACTCGCTTTCGGCATTATCGTACTCGTGGTAGCCTTCGCCGCGCTGCAACAGGAAGTTGCCTTGAACCTCCCATCTGGGGCTGACGCGGAACTCGAATCTGGCGCCCGGCAGAAAGGCCTGGGCGATCGCATATTGAGTTCCTTCTACTCGCCACGACCGCAGATCTTCCGCCAGCAACGCTGCCGTAAACCGGTTCCCGAACTTCTGCTGGATCCCCGCATAGCTTGAGGTGTCGAAATACTCTTGGACAACCGGGTTATAGAGCAGGTCACGAACCGAATATCCCACCAGCAAAGCGGTCGACGCCCAGGGACGCCCGACGGTGAATTCCACATCGGCGGAAGCGTCGCGAGAGTTCAAGTTTGCGTCGGTGAACGGTCCCGCCTCGCGAATGGCATATCCATTAACCGAAACCCAGTTGAAAAAAGAACTCGTCGAGAGATACAGAAACTGCCGGAAAAGATTCTGGCTCATGAATGTCGGCGAGATCGTGTCCCGGCGAATGGTGAACTGCAAACCTCCGGTGAGGGCGATGCGGTTTGCGCCGAAATGAAGAACCGGAGTGATGCCGCCATTAAAGAACGTGTCGTAGGTATTGCGATCCTGAATGACGTTGACACTGGGAAAAAGAAACCGGCCCGCCGTCAAACTTTCGCCGGCAAAGCCGGTAATATCCGGGAGCTTGCCGAGATGAATGCGGTAATGGGACTCGGCAAGAGTCTGGTACGAGTGCCGCGGGGGCGGCAACAGAAGCGGGTTGGTGACATGCAGGATTTTTGCATCCAGCGTATACACGTTGATATCTTCCAGGGCGGGTGCGCCGTAAGCGTCGGGCAGGAAACTGACATTAGGCGTGATCTGCCGGCCCTCCTCCAGGGCGGCCTCGTTCTCGGCGGTTTCAGCGACTTGCTCTTCCTGCTCGCTGGCAACGCTGTTCGCCTGCGCGAATCCGGAAAGCGTCTGGACGGTGTTCTGCCGCTGGCGCTGAATGTTCGCGTAAGTCATCATGTAGTCGTAATCGTCGCGGTAGTCGCTCTCCGGGCCCAGGCTGGCGAGCGCATCCGACGCCTTGTGAGTTTCTCCCTCAGCAAGATAGGTATTGGCCAACCCGATATCGACATTTCGAGGATTGGCGCCGGACAGCCGCGCCTTGTCGAAATAGGTTTCCGCGAGATCAAAATCGTGCATGGCGAGGAAGATTGCAGCCGCTTCCTGAATGTCATCCGGCCGCACCGAAGAAGCGTCCGCGCGAGCTTCCGCGAAGCCGAGTGCGATTTGCCGCCGCGCGTCATCATAGTGGCCTTTGCGCATAAACACCTGAGCAATCGCTAGACGCACCCCGATCCGGTCGCCGTTGGGGACGTCCAAAGCGCGCGCAAATCGCTGCATCGCCGAAGCCCGATCTCCCAAAGTCAAAAACGCTTCGCCGGTATCCATCAGAATATCGACTTGATCGCCGCCGTACTGTTCCGCCAGTTGAATATCGCGCAATGCCTCCTCGCGTTGCTTTTCCGTTGCATGAACTTGGGCCTTCAGGGCATAGACCGCAGCGTCCGTTGGAGAGAGTTTTTGCGCGACCGCCAGGGCCGCAAGCGACTGCTGGTAACGCCGCAGGCGGTAAAGCGTGTCGGCGTAGGCGAGCTGCGTCGGCAGATCGTTCGGATCCTCCTGCAGGGCGATGCGGTATTCCGCTTCAGCGTGGGCATAGTCCTGCTCCTGGCGAAATGCCTCAGCGCGTGCCAGCCGCCATACATGCGACTTACCCAGCAGTTTCTGGGTGGACGAGAGTTGAATCAGAGCCGACCTCGGCCGGTGCAATTGCAGATCCGCATAGGCCATCCCGAGGTGCGCCTGACCGTAGTCAGGCTGCAGTTTGACGGCTGTTTGAAAATCTTTGACGGCTTTCCCCGGCTCCTTGAGATCGTTGAGTACGAATCCGCGATCCACATATCCTGTCGACATTTGTGGATCGAGTTGCAATGCGCGCGTGTAATCGTTGAGAGCCTCCCTGGCTTGTCCGTCATGGGCGTGTATATTGCCCGCAACCAGCGGCAGGTCTTTATCGTCGGGCAGAATCGCTCCATATTTGTCGATCAGCGCCAGCGCGTCTGAGTACTTGCCAAGAAAATAAAGGTCGTAAGCGAGGTAAACGGCTCCCTCGCGGTCTTTCGGCAGTTTTTCGATAACCTTATAGCCGATAGCGGCTGCATCTGCGTAATCGCCTTTCAAGGTCAGATACCGCTCGCGCTCGCGCATGACTTGCGGGTTGTTATTCATCGTGCCCTTGGCTCGATCAAGCCATTGTTTGGCTAAAGCATCGTTGTGAGCTTCAAGCGCGGAATTGGCGCCGCCCGCCACGATCAGAGCATTGCCGGGCATTCGCTGGTAAGCCCTTTCGTAGTTGTTCTCGGCATCCGGGTACTTCTTTTCCGCCGTGTATAGATCCCCGAGGGCCAGATATGGGACAAAGTCGCGGGGGTGCGCATTGATGGCGGAAGCGAAGTACTCTTCTGCTTTCTTCGCATCTCCCGCGTCGCGGGCGAGATATCCCAGCGAGGAAAGCGCGCTTCGGTTTTGTGGGTCGAGCCGAAGGACTTTCTGAAACGTTGACTCAGCCGAGTCTTTCTCTCCAAGCTTCCATTGCAGGCTTCCATAATTCAGCAACGAGTTCACGTTGTTTGGCGTTAACGACAGCGCCTCTTGGAGGTCTTTGTTCGCGGCATCGGTGTTGCCAGACCCCGCTTCAATCGCAGCTCGCAATCTGAGCGTCTCAGGGCGCTCAGCGGGTTGCACGTTCACCTCGCCGATTTCGGTTTGAGCCACTTCGAGTTGCTTCTTTGCTGAGTCCTCGTCGCCTTGTTGCAGCTCGGCTTGATACAGATTGAGGTGAAGCTCAATGGGATAGAGCGGCCCTTCAGGAACATTGGGAGGAAGGTGGTTAAGTGCGAGATCGTATTCCTTGCTGGCATCTGCAAAGCGGTTCTCGTTGTCGGCAATCGAGCCGAGAATTGCGTGCAGGCGATAGTTATCCGGATTGATCCGACGCGCTTCGTCGAGAAACGCTTCGGCGGCGTCGTTTTGTCCCATTCCCACCAAAACCTGTGCGGCGCTCAAATTCAGGCCGAGATTTCCCTTTGCAGTCTTTGCCAGCTGAGAATAAAGATCGGCAGCGTCCTGCGGCCGGCCGGCAAGCTGATAGGTGTACGCCAGGTCGGCCTGAACGTCGATGCTCTTATTCGGAATCGCCCGCAGAGCTCCGATCGCCTGATCGTATTGCCCGTTGTCGCGATACTCGGCGGCGACCGCGCGCAGCACTTCCGGATCGTTCGGCGCACGCGCCTTTGCCCTATCCAGATACTTCGCGGCTTCATCAGGCTGACCCAAACGTTCGTAAGTGTGAGCAATGAGCAAATCGGTGTGTGCAGTCGGCGCAAGCGCGTCCGCGTGCTGCAGAAAGTCCAGAGCCTGTTTGGAATCTGAACTGATCAGCAACTCTCCCGCAAGCTGGAAGCTGGTTGCGTCTTTTGGGTTCGCATCAGTTACCTTCTTGAGCAGCTTTTCCGCATCATTCACGCGGCCCATTCGTGCGTAGGTTTGCGCCAGCCCCGCCATTCCACGTACCGAATCCGGCTGCACTTTCAGCCCGCGATCGTAGGCAATAACGGAATCCTGATAATGATCGGCAAGGCGCTGGCAATAACCGAGCAGGAACCACAGCTCGGCATTCTGGGGAGCCGAGTTGGCGGCGCGCTCAGCAAAGGAGACCGCGGCTGCATAATCGCTTCTCTTTAACGCATCTTGCGCGGCCCGGCCTTCGCGGGCTACCTCGATGCTCGATCCCCATCCGAAATTCGAGTTTTCCTCGGAAGCGCCGGTGGCCGAAGAATTTTGCGATTGATTGCCTGGAGAAGGCGCCGCACTTTGGCCGTTGACATTGAAGGTCTGCGCCAATGCACAGTTAAAAAGAGCGACGAGAAAAAAGCTGGCGAGCGGAAGTCGGCTTTTCACGAATTCACCACGCTGGATACAAGGCTTTGGTTAACCTCCCGCATAGCAAAAGTTTCTGCGGTCCCCTTCAGATGCCGGTTGCACCTGTAAGGCTGCCTTGATGATCTAAGGGTTTCCATCCGGCAAGAATCGGGTAAACCCCTTGAGGCTTTTCTGAATCGAAGTTTCGATCGAGAGCAATTGAGAGCACTTGAGGGCGCCAAATTCGTGACCAACGAAAAAAACTACGCTCGTCCAATCCCTCTGACCGCCATCGTTCTCGTGGCCTTAGCCGTCCACGGGCCGCTATTGCTGATGCAACTGCCTGCGCGTTCCTTCGACGCGAATTTTCACATGTTCTTCGCGTCGCACTACGCCCACCATTGGTTCAATCCGTGGAACGAGAAATGGTTTGCGGGCTTCTCGCAAACCACGTATCCACCTTTGACTCACCAGTGGATTGCGCTGTTTTCCACGGTGATCGGCTTGAAGATGGGCTACATGCTCGTGCAGCTCATTGCTATCTTGCTTCTGCCGGTAGGGATTTTCCGGTTCGCGCGTATCTGGGTGAATGACCGAGCCGCCAGCTATGCAGCGCTCGGCAGTGTTTTTCTTGGCGCGCTGTCCTTCCTCGCTTACCAGGCGGGCCAGCTCGCGACCATCGCCTCGGCAGCCCTTTATCTAAACGCCTTGCCCTACTTCTATGAATGGATCGCCGAGTCGCGCAAGCTCGCCTTGCTCAAAGGAGTGTTGATCAGCCTTACGGCGGCTGCGGCGCACCACGTGACACTGATTTTCGGCGTGGTCTTTTTCGCGGTTCCGGTGTTGTGGACCGCTTGCCTCGACGCTCGTCGCAGACTCGTCTCCGGTTCGCTCGGCGGCGTTCTCGGCCGCACCGTGGCGTTTGGCATAGCCGTGGGGGTCGGCGTTGGGATTGTTCTCTTGCCCTATTGGCTCGCATTGATTCAACATCCGATCCAGCAGATGCCAATTCCTCACGACAGCCGTGCGAATTACCTGCTGAACTCGACCATTGCGGTCAATTACTTCGTGATCCCCTACGGGGCTTTGATTCTCGCGCTGCCCTTTATTTTGATTCGCGGCTCGTCATCACGGCGGCTGATTCCCTTGCTCTGCGGTTTTTGGCTGGCCTTCATCTTCGGACTCGGCGGCACGACGCCTTTGCCGCAATGGCTGCTTGGACGCGCGTACGAAGTTCTCACGTTTGAGCGATTTGCCTTCTGGGCCACTTTGCTGGCCTTGCCGTTCGTTGGTCTGCTGGCCGTACAGTTACTCGATCGGTTTCAGACCAAAGCTGCCGTAGGGTTATCCCTGGCCGCAGTTGGAACGATCGGCGCGGCGCTCTGGTGGCTGAACGCCAATCCTTACCGGCCGGGCGGATCGGCCGATGTGGAGCCCGTCATCGTCTTCCTCAACCGCGATGGGCACGATTCGTACCGCTATCTGACTTTGGGGTTCGGTAGTGAACTGGCGAAAGTTTCCACCTACACCAGCGCTGGCACTGTGGATGGCGATTACAACTCCGCGCGATTGTTACCAGAGATGACCCACTACGGATCGGCCCAACTCACCAATGCGAAATTCTATGGATCGGCCGGTATGGCGTCTCTCCGCGCCATGCTGGAGCACGCGAACCGTTATGGATTGAAGTTCATTTTTGTCCACGATCCTTACTACGAGCCTCTGCTCACGTTTGTTGGCTGGCGGAAGATTGAGACTTTCGATAACGGAGAGATCACTGCCTGGTCGAAGGAAGATGTGCCTCCGGCCCATCAAATCTCCTCGGATGCGGTTCCGCCTGCGTGGCAGGGCCTGATATGGGGAATATTGCCGATTGGAGTGAGTTTTCTGGCGATTTTTCTCGAACTGTTATTGCCCCACCAGCGCCGGGCTCCCGTCGAGGTTGGGGTTCCGTTTCACGAGCAAGATCCGCAAGAACATTACGTGGCTTGAGGCATATAGGAATGAAAATTGTTCTGCCTGTCATTCTTGTTGTTGGGACCGCCGGCTTGATGGTACTTGCCCTGGTCAGCGGCGGCAACGCGCGGGGAACTGTGGGAATTGCCGGAGGCTCGGCAATGTTTACCCCGAAAGGAACTACCCCGGAGGTAGCGTTGCACAATCTGCTGGTTGACGTGCAACGGCGCCATTGGGATCGCGCGTACGACGCTCTTTCGAAAACCAGTAAAGCCGATAAAGAAGATTTCATTCAGGATTGGACCGGTTCGAACGGAAGCCTGCGATCCTTTTCCGCCCTGGAAGGCTTTGATCCGCGCCCGTTGCACATCACTGACGACCAGGCAGAGATGCGTGTGGCCCTGCACTGGAGCACGCCCGTCGGGCCCATCGAAGATGTTCGCGATATTCACCTGGTGCGCGAAGGCGACATCTGGAGAGCGGTATGGCCTAAGTACAAAATACCGGCGGTTCCCGCTGAGGTGATTCCCGTGACCTATCTGCGCTGGGATCTCGTAACCGGCACCGCCGACGATCAGTGGGGATCGAAAAATGTCGACGCTCCACGAGTCCGAATCATTTCCATGAATGCGGTAAACACCGCTGAGGGCGCGATCGTCATGGGCGAGGTTGTGAACGAAGACACGATTCCGGCCTTCGTGAACGTCAACTCCACGCTGGTTGATGGATCGGGCAACGCCATCGACGATGAAACCAGCTTCGACAAGATCGATCACGTGCTCCTTCCCAAGCAAGTTACGCCTTACCGCATCGATTTTCCGAATATCGATTTGAACAAAGTTAAGAATGTTCGGATCGATGTGAAAGCCGCTCTG
Source organism: Candidatus Sulfotelmatobacter sp. (assembly GCA_030044775.1). Lineage (GTDB taxonomy): Bacteria > Acidobacteriota > Terriglobia > Terriglobales > Acidobacteriaceae > Sulfotelmatobacter. Next base: position 7,117 of record JASICF010000030.1, read on the forward strand.
GTCCCGGCATCGGCCGATCCGGTGATTGGAGTCATGGACCAGAAGCTCGACACCGACGCACAAGGCAAGGCCGTTCTTCAGGGCGAACTGCTGAACGAAAGCGGGCAGACGGTCAACATTTCGCATGTGATTGCGAGTTTTTATGACAACAGCGGCAAGGTGGTGTGGGTTTCGGATGGCTACGTTGACCGTGCGCTGCTGCCGCAATCGTCGGAGCCGTTCGCCGTTGAGATTCCCAAAAACGTGTCAGACAAGGTGCACAACTTTCACGTGGTGGTCAACCAATATAGTTTGGCCAGGTCGTGACGATGCCACGCTTGATTTCAATTTGCGCGCTACTGTGTCTTCTGGGAGTCTCCCCGGCTCAGGACGTTCGCGCCCCGCAAAATCTCACTGCCGGCGAGGAAGGTTCCGTCTCGACCACCGGAAGCGGCAACGCGACGTTTTATTTGTTCGGCCCAGGGGTTTCCGATAAGCAGGACGTGAATTTGGGAGAAGACGTACGCTTGCCCGGATCTGACTTGCAAAATGCCGGTCAGTATTTTGCAGTGTTGTGTTCTGGCGATTGCCGCAGCACCAGCTTCTTCGTTTCTGCCGCCAGGCCCTCGAGTCTGACATTTCTGGTGCATCCCTCGCGCGTGCCGGTGGCTCAGAACGACGCTGTTAGCGGCGTTGCCATTTTATTCGACAAATTCCGCAATCTCGAGTTGACTGCGGAGTCGGTCGACTTCCAGTTGAATGCGGGCAAGGCATCACTATTGTCCCGCGCGGTGCCCGAAAAAGATGGAATTGCCTGGTTTCGCGCCGCTTCCGGCAAATCGGCTGGCGCTTTGCAGGTGACAGCATCCCTGAATGATCTGGAAACGCTGCGAGCCGTCCAGCAGGTTGCTTCGGAACCCTGCAACTTGCGGATTACCGGCCAGCGCAACGCCAGCGGAATTCTCGTTCAAACCGAACCGGTTCATGATTGCACCGGCAATCCGGTGCCTGACGGGACCATCGTAACGTTCACCGCGACCGAAGACGGCAAGAAAAGTACGGTCGATGCACCAATCAAACAAGACATCGCCCGTGCACAGATCGCTGCATCAGGGCCGGCAGTCATCTCGGCGGCTTCGGGTGTCGTGATGGGGAATGAACTGCGTCTCGGAGGGCACTGATGGTCTCGAAGTCTGAACCCATTCATCGTCGCCGCCGCGGTGCCGGCATCGTTGCGATGCTTGCGATCATGTTCGGCGTGGTCTCTTATTGCGTTGCTGCAGATGCCATCGAGGTGCAACTTGATACCAAAGAAGCAAAGCCGCGAGCGGTTGAGGCCTTGACGGAGCGGGTAATCCTCCGCGACTACCGTTTTGCCTGGAGGAACATGGCACAGGCGTTTGAATCGAATTCGCTCGATGCGCTTCAGGGTTCCTTCGCCGGAGATGCCAGTCAGTGGCTGCGGGAAAGCATTCTCAGCCAGCAGCGTTCCGGGCTCAGTCAGCGCTATACCCGGCAAAATCACAAACTGGAAACTGTCTTCTATGCGCCCGAAGGCGACGTTCTGGAATTGCACGACACTGCCGAGTATCAACTGCAGTTCTTGGACGGTGGAAAAATCGTCGGCGATCAACATGTTGTGCAGCACTTTGTCGTGCTGATGACTCCCGGTGCGGATCACTGGGTGATTCGCCAGTTGCAGGCCGTGCCGCAGTTCTGATGGCAGCGGCGAAAAAACATCGGCGGTCGCACTCCAAATGGAGGATTGAATCGTATCAAGCCGCTTGTGCCCACATACCAACCAGCGCCTTCTTCGCCGCGTCCTGATCGGTATGAAGAACGTGAAAGTCAGCGGAGGCTGTATTTGTCAAAAACCCTACTGAGCGTGGCCTTGGTGTGTTTCGTGATTGCTGGGGGCTGCACGACTCCCAGCGCGCATCACTCGCTGCTGCAAAGCGGACAGGCCCCTGGTCCGGCTCCTAAATTGCTTGCCGTTTACATGCCTTGGTTCGGCGATCATACGCACCTCGACGTTGGTTATTCCAGCCAGGATCCTGCGGTTTTGCGAAAGCAGGTCGATCAGGCTAAACATATGGGAATATCCGCCTTCGTGGTCGATTGGTACGGTCACGCCCGCCCTTACTCCGATCACAACTTCGCGCTGCTGCAGGAGATTGCCAGCGAAAATCATTTCCAGGTTGCCCTTCTTTACAACGAGTCCGAAGACGAGGATGAGCAAGCCACCGACGCAGCTATGGCCGCCCTTGATGAGGCTTATCAGGATTATTTTGGCCCCGCCGCAAAATATCGCGATGCTTATCTCACCTACAACGGACGTCCGATGATGTTCATCTTCCCCAAACGTGGCCACGCAAATTGGGATCGCATTCGGGAGCATTGCAGTGCGTGGGATAGGCCCCCGCTTTTCCTGTATGAAAACCAGCCGCCGCAGCCATACACAAGCGATTTTGCCGGATCCTACGCCTGGGTAGAGCCCGGTCCCGGCGGATGGGCCCCTGACGGCAGCAACTGGGGCGAGGAGTATCTCGAAAAGTTCTACAAAACGATGCGAAGCAAATATCCCGACAAGATCGCCGTGGGAGGCGCGTGGCCGGGATTTGACGATTCCAAGGCGAGATGGGGATTGAACCGTCACATGCGAAGCGATTGCGGGAAAACCTTCGACGCGACCTTGAACATGTATGAACGGTATTACGACAGCGCCGACCCCCTCCCCTTCATGCTTATCGAGACTTGGAACGACTATGAAGAGGGAACCGCCATCGAAGGCCGCAGTGCTGCCGCATGCGGCTCTGGAAGCGGGAACTCCGCTTCTCGGTGAGCCGTAAGGCTTTGTTGCCAACAACCTGTCGAGCAATTTTCACATCGAAGAAAAGCTAGAAGAGCTTCGCTCACGATAAGCGGAGCAAAAACCAATTCTTATGCCTGCGATGAAAAACTCCACCGCCTGTCTCACCCTGCTTTCTCAGTTGTCGCTGGGGCTTGAGCACGGCGATCGTGCGGAGAAAAATCCAGGCGCAGTTCCAGATTCCGGTTGGGGACCGCAAATTGCCGGTACTGTCGCGCTGTACGCGCGGCAGGATTTTGGCGAGCTCTGGAGCCTGGCGACGGCTCATCACATTATCCTCCGCACCTTTCCTGCCCTGCATAAGGTGATGCTGGAGCAGGAAAAACAGGAATCGCAGTGGTGTGAAAACGCGATTACGAGAGAACGGGCGCGCATCGAGCAAGCTTTGTCATTTTTGTGGGCGGTTTGTGAGGAATTGGCAAAGGCCGGCGATGTCGTTGTCATCAAGTCGCTGGATCACTGGCCCGATCTCGGGAGCGATCTCGATCTTTATTCGAACGCGCGCTCCGCGGACGTGGTCGCCATCATGCGCGAGCGCTTCAATGCGACCCTCGAGAAGAGAAGCTGGGGAGACCGCCTGGCCAATAAATGGAACTTTGTTGTTCCCGGATTGCCCGAACTGATCGAAGTGCATGTGTCCCGGCTGGGACAGACAGGCGAGCAGGTCGCGATTACGGATTCGCTGGTCAAGCGCGCTCGCAAGCGGCAGTTCGGCTCGTGCACGTTGCCGGTACCGGCGCCAGAGGACCGGATCATTATCAGCACGCTGCAGCGCATGTACCGCCACTTCTACTTGCGCCTGTGTGACATTGTCGATACCGCGGAGTTGGTGAACTCAGGAGCGATCGATTATGAGTATCTGAAACCCCTGGCGCAATCGGCGGGTTTATGGGATGGGATTGCGACCTATCTGGTGACTGTGTCGGGGTACGTCAAGTCGTATTCTGGAAAATTTCTTCCCCTGCCGCCTCTGGTGACGTCTGCGGCGCGATTCGGCAGTGAACTGGTACAGTTGCGCCGGAGGTTCCTTCGCATTCCGATCTTTCCTCAGTCGGCCAGACTTTACGCGATTGAGTGGGCCCGGCTTTTGTTCAACGGGGAGCTGCAAAATACGCTCCGCTTGAGCTTGTTGCCGGGTCTTGCTGTTGCAGCTGCGGTCGAATTCAAACTTACGGGTACCGACAAGGGAATCTGGTGAAATCCGGTGACCACGGTAGATCCTTCCTTAGATTCTGTAAGGCTTCTACCGTATTGCCGGCCAGATTCGGCGCCACTATCGTGAGTCAGGCTGGAATGTTAATGAGAGGTTAACGCAGAGGGCCAATGCTTTCGAGAGAAGGGGCTGTGGTTCGGATTTTGGTGGTGGATGATAATCCTGCGGTGCGGCACTACCTGCGCTCCTTGCTCGAGCAGCAAGGCACCTGGCAGGTGTGCGATGAAGCGCGAACCGGCGGGGAAGCTTTGCAGAGGGTTAAGAAAAGCCCTCCGGATATGATTCTGCTCGACTTTCAAATGCCTGATCTTAACGGACTCGATGTAGCCCGGCAAATCTCGGGCCTGTTCCCCGAGATTCCGATCTTGATGGTTACGATCCACTTATCGCGGGAGCTCGCGGAAGCCGCGCAGCGAGCGGGAGTTCGGGGAGCGTGCGCGAAGTCTGATATCGGCTCCATAGTCGAGGCCGTGGATGCCCTCCTGCACCAGCAAACCTATTTCCCTGCAATGACTTCGGTGGAGCAGTAACCCGGTCGGATACATTTCGGACAAAATACAGGGTTCTCTGTATACGTACTTTTGTATCTTCATGTTAGCGTTCAATTTGCTCCACTGTAGGGATAGGCGCCAGTTGCCGGCGGTGGATTCCTGTGGCAGATATGGCGTACAGTGAAAAAGGGGGCCGGGCCGGTTTTCAGACTTCCCAACCATGCCCCGGAGAGCTTGGGATTATGGCGGTTCGGATTCTTCTGGTTGACGACCATCCCATTGTAAGGCAAGG
>JASICF010000326.1 GCA_030044775.1 Candidatus Sulfotelmatobacter sp.
ACGGTCGATGTGCGCGGCGAAATTTTGGAACTCAAAGACACTCTGAATACGATGGTCGACCAGCTTCGCTCGTTCGCGTCGGAGGTCACGCGCGTGGCGCGCGAAGTCGGTACTGACGGCAAGCTCGGCGGCCAGGCGCAGGTGCCAGGCGTCGGCGGCACATGGAAAGACCTTACCGACTCCGTGAACTCGATGGCCAGCAACCTGACGGGCCAAGTGCGAAATATCGCTGAAGTTTCTACCGCGATCGCCACCGGCGACTTATCGAAAAAGATTACGGTCAACGTAAGCGGCGAAATTCTCTTGCTCAAAGAAACGATCAACACGATGGTCGATCAGCTCAACGCGTTTGCCGGCGAAGTGACGCGCGTGGCCCGCGAAGTCGGAAGCGAAGGGCGTCTGGGCGGACAAGCTAACGTGCCGGGCGTCGCAGGAACCTGGAAAGACTTAACAGATTCGGTCAATTCGATGGCCGGCAATTTGACCGGCCAGGTGCGAAACATCGCCGAAGTAACAACCGCGGTGGCGCGCGGCGATTTGTCACGCAAGATTACCGTCGACGTGAAGGGAGAAATTCTCGAACTGAAGAACACCATCAACACCATGGTGGACCAGCTCAACGCGTTCGCTGGCGAAGTAACCCGTGTGGCCCGCGAAGTGGGAACGGACGGCAAGCTCGGCGGTCAGGCGCAGGTGCCTGGGGTCGCCGGAACGTGGAAAGACCTTACCGATAACGTCAACTTCATGGCTTCGAACTTGACTGGCCAGGTTCGCAATATCGCCGAAGTTGCAACGGCGATTGCGAATGGAGACTTGTCGAAGAAGATCACGGTCGATGTGCGCGGCGAAATCTTGCAGCTCAAAGAAACGCTGAATACGATGGTCGAGCAGTTGCGATCGTTCGCAGCCGAGGTAACACGCGTGGCTCGCGAAGTCGGATCGGAAGGCCGGCTCGGTGGACAAGCGAACGTTTCGGGAGTTGCCGGCACCTGGAAAGACTTGACCGATTCCGTAAACGCCATGGCGGGAAACCTCACCGGCCAGGTGCGAAATATCGCCGAAGTTACCACGGCAGTGGCGCGCGGCGACTTGTCACGCAAGATCACGGTCGATGTGAAAGGTGAAATTCTCGAACTCAAGAACACCATCAACACGATGGTGGACCAACTCAATGCGTTTGCCGCCGAAGTCACGCGCGTGGCCCGCGAAGTCGGCACGGAGGGCAAGCTGGGCGGGCAGGCGCAAGTGCCTGGGGTCGCCGGAACGTGGAAGGACCTTACCGATAACGTCAACGTCATGGCTGCAAACCTTACTGAGCAGGTGCGCGGCATCGTGAAAGTGGTGACAGCCGTTGCCAGCGGTGAACTGGCCCAGAAGTTGACCGTGAACGCAAAGGGTGAAGTTGCTGCGTTGGCCGACACCATCAACAACATGACCAATACGCTGGCAACATTTGCCGATCAGGTAACGACCGTCGCTCGAGAAGTCGGCGTCGAAGGCCGATTGGGGGGGCAAGCCAACGTGCCCGGCGCAGCCGGAACTTGGAAAGACCTCACGGGCAACGTCAACCTGCTCGCCGACAACCTCACGAACCAGGTGCGTGCCATCGCAGAAGTCGCGACTGCTGTGACCAAGGGAGATCTGACGCGGTCCATTCAGGTGGAAGCCAGCGGCGAAGTGGCGGAACTGAAAGACAACATCAACACGATGATTGACAATCTCCGCCTTACGACGGACCGCAACACTGAACAGGACTGGCTCAAAACCAACCTCGCGCGCTTCACCGGCATGTTGCAAGGGCAGCGGGACCTGGCGACGGTGGGACGGATGTTGCTCTCGGAACTCGCTCCACTCGTCAATGCCCAGCAGGGCGTGATTTACCAGATGGGTGGGGAAGAGTCAGCTGAGATGACGCTGCTTTCTGCTTTCGCAGGTGATGGCGAAGATGGCCATCTGCGTAGGTTAAAACTGGGTGAAGGGCTGGTGGGCCAGTGCGCGTCCGAGAAGCGGCGCATGCTGATCTCCGACCTTCCGCCGAATACCATTGCAATTCGCTCCGGTTTGTTCGAAGCGGTTCCGAGAAATGTCATTGTGCTTCCCGTGCTGTTTGAAGACCGGGTCAAGGCCGTGATTGAATTGGCCTCGCTGAGCGCGTTTACGCAATCGCAACTGGCATTCCTGGAGCAACTCACCGCCAGCATCGGAATCGTGCTTAACAGTATTGAAGCAACCATGCAAACCGAAGGTTTGCTCAAACAGTCCCAGCAGTTGGCGACCGAGTTGCAAGTTCAGCAGAAAGAATTGCAGCAAACCAACGAGCAGCTCGCGCAAAAAGCGCAACAGCTGGCTGAGCAGAACGTGGAAGTCGAACGCAAGAACCAGGAAATCGAGCAAGCGCGCCGGGCGCTCGAAGAAAAAGCCAAGGAACTGGCGCTCACTTCGAAGTACAAGTCGGAATTCCTGGCGAACATGTCGCACGAGTTGCGTACGCCGCTCAACTCGATACTTGTTCTCGGCCAGCAACTCAGCGACAACCCGGATGGTAATCTCACACCGAAGCAGGTTGAGTTTTCTCGAACCATTCATGGGGCTGGAACTGACCTGCTCAATCTCATCACCGACATTCTCGACCTTTCCAAGATCGAGTCCGGCACGGTGTCGGTAGAGGCGGAAGAAATCTTCTTCGCCAGCTTGCTCGATGCGGTGGGGCGTCCATTCCGCCACGAAGCCGAGAACCGGCATCTTGGCTTTGAGGTTCATAGCGATCCGCATCTCCCGCGCAGCCTGGTGACCGACGCCAAACGTTTGCAGCAGGTTCTGAAGAACCTGCTTTCGAACGCTTTCAAATTCACCGAGGTGGGAGGCGTTCGTTTGTCGGTTCATCCGGCGCGCGATGGGTGGAGCGAGGATCATCCAATTCTCCCAAAGGCCGCGGCGGTCGTGGCATTTGAAGTTTCCGATTCGGGAATCGGCATCCCGGCTGAGAAACAGAGAATCATCTTCGAGGCCTTTCAGCAGGCCGATGCCGGTACCAGCCGCAAGTACGGCGGAACGGGGTTGGGATTGGCCATCAGCCGCGAGCTGGCCAGCCTCCTGGGAGGAGAAATTCAGTTGCGCAGCGCTCCCAGCCGCGGCAGCACGTTCACGCTGTTTTTGCCGCAAACCTACGTTGGGCCGTCCACGGCCAACGCCCGCGCGGTCGAGGGGAAGTCTCCAATGGCAGTTTTGCCGGTGCAGTTGGTTGTCGAGCATCCGGTGGAAAAAATCCCCGACGATCGTGAGAACCTGCAACCGGATGATGCCGTCCTCCTCATCGTCGAGGACGATCCCCATTATGCCCGGGTGCTCTGTGATCTTTCGCGGGACAAGGGCTTCAAGGTTCTTGTGGCCGGCCGCGGGGCGGAAGCTCTGCAACTGGCGCAGGAATACCATCCCTCGGCAATTTCGCTCGATGTGTTCCTGCCTGACATGCTGGGCTGGACGGTGCTGAACCACTTGAAGCAGGATCCGGCGACCCGCCATATTCCGGTGCAGATGCTCACTCTGGATGAGGACCGGCATCACGGTCTGGCGCGTGGCGCGTTCGCCTTTGTGACGAAGCCAACAACTCCCGAAGGTCTGGAAATTGCCTTGGACCGCATCAAGGAATATTCTGCGCCGCGGCGAAAACGACTGCTCGTGGTCGAGGATAATCCGGCCGAACAGTTCAGCATTCGGGAATTACTGGGGTATGACGATATTGACGTCAAGGTCGCCGCTACCGGCCACGAGGCCATTGCGGCCGTTACGAAAGATTCTTTCGATTGCGTGGTTCTCGACCTCCGTTTGCCGGATATCTCCGGCTTCGAGGTTCTGGAGCGCTTCCGCGATACTCCCCAACTGAGCGACTTGCCGGTGGTCGTTTTTACCGGCAAGGAGCTTTCCCCCGAGGAAGATGCTCGCCTCCATTCGCTCGCTCGCAGCGTTGTGGTGAAGGGAGTCGAATCCCCCGAACGTCTGCTTGATGAAACCGCATTGTTCCTGCACCGGATTGTGTCCGATTTGCCCTCCGAAAAGCAGAAAATGCTGGATAGGCTTCATCGCTCGGATGATGCCCTCGTGGGCAAAAAGGTGTTGATCGTAGACGATGACGTGCGCAACATCTTCGCGCTCAGCAGCGTCATTGAGCGGCGCGGAATGACAGTAATCACCGCTGGAACGGGAAGAGAAGCGATCGCCAAGCTGGAGTCCACTCCCGACGTGGCCATCGTGCTGATGGATATTATGATGCCCGAGATGGATGGCTACGAAACCATGCAGGTCATCCGGCAGAACGCTTCTTTCCGTCGCTTGCCTATCATCGCACTGACAGCAAAAGCGATGAAGGGAGATCGCGAGAAGTGCCTGGAGACCGGCGCTTCCGAGTATTTGGCGAAACCGGTGAACACCGAGCAGTTATTGTCTTCGTTGCGCACCTGGCTGCACAGGTAGGAAAATGAGCGATTGCAGTTAGCGAATTCGCCTCGGTGGTTCGAGAAGGCTAATGGTGACCCACGACAAAGTTAACATCCTAATGGTCGATGACCAGCCTGGAAAGCTGCTGAGCTATGAGGTCATGCTGCAGCCGCTGGGCGAGAATCTGATTAAAGCTGTTTCTGCCAAAGAAGCCCTCGAAGTCCTGTTGAAGACCGAAGTCGCCGTCGTCCTCATGGACGTCAGCATGCCCGAACTTGATGGTTTCCAGCTGGCCGCAATGATTCGAGAGCATCCGCGTTTTCAAAGAACCGCCATCATTTTCATCTCGGCTGTGCACCTGACGGATGTGGATCAGCTCAAAGGATACGAGCACGGTGCCGTCGATTATATTTCCGTCCCGGTCGTGAAGGAGCTGCTGCGAGCGAAGGTAAGAGTTTTTGCCGACTTGCATCGCAAGACGCGCCAACTGGAAACGTTGAATCGCGAACTCGAACAGCGGGTGTTCGAGCGTACGGAGGAACTGGCGAGCAAAGCGGAATTGTTGCTGCAACTGAATACCGAGCTGGTGGGTAAGAATCGTGAGCTTGATGCCATCGTCCACACTGCCCCCGATATTATTTTTAGCCGGCAGGCGAACGGCGCGCGAGATTACATCAGCGATCGCTTTTACGATTACACCGGAGCTCCTCCGGGGTCCGGGAATGGTTCTGACTGGCTCGATTATTTGCATCCTCAAGACAAAGAGGATGCGATCACGAAATGGGCGCGCTCGGTTGAGATGGCGACGAATTTCGAGGCCGAATTCCGCATGCGCTCGAAAGAGGGTAACTATCGCTGGTTCCGCTCGCGCGCCGTCCCGATTCGCAACGACAATGGAGAAATTGTGAAGTGGTATGGAACCTGCTCTGACATTCATGACAGCAAAGTGCTGGAGCAATCGATGCGCGACAATGCCGCCGTTCTCGAAAGGATGGTCGACAGTCGTACCGACGAATTGCGGCGCCTTTCGGTGCGCCTCATGAGCATGCAAGATCAGGAACGCCGCCGCATCGCTCGCGACTTGCACGATGGCCTGGGACAAGAGCTTGCCGTAGCCAAGATGGTGGTGGACAGGCTGACGCTGGAGAAACAAGCATCCCCGCAGGGCGAAGGCTGGTTGCAAGCCAGCAACATCATCGACCGCGCCATTCAGCAAGTGCGAACCATGTCTCACCTGTTACATCCTCCACTGCTCGACGAGGTGGGTTTGCTCTCCGCGTTGAGCTGGTTTGTCGAGGGATTGGCGAAACGCAGCGGAATTGAAGCCTCTCTCGATGTGCAGCCCAAGGATTTTCCCAGGCTCTCCAGCGACGTGGAGACCGCCGTTTTTCGCATCGTGCAAGAGGCCCTAACCAACGTTTTCCGGCATTCGGGAGCGCGATACGTTTGGATCACCCTGAGTCAAAAAGAGGGCCGGATCACGGTTTCAGTGCGCGACGATGGTAAGGGAATTGGCGCGGGCATCGCTGAACTGCGTCCCGATAGCGTGGGCGTAGGCATCGGCGGAATGCGCCAGCGAGCCAAGGAATTTGGCGGAAATCTACAGTTGACGAATGCAAATCCTGGAACTCTTGTGGAACTCACAATCCCTACCAGTGGTGTGCTTCGGGAGCCTGCCGAGGCCTTGCAGTCATAAGCGGCCGTTTCACGCGCCGCCTCGCGGTTACACAACAACCTCATTCCTCTCCAACAGCAACTTCCATGAAGGGCTAAAAACATTGTTCGCTATCGTACCGTAGAGACTGTACGGGATTGCTGGTCCTGCGAGTTTACATTACAGCGCGATACGGATAGCAGGAAACTAACCTCACCGCTAACGTTACATGAGCAGGAAAAATCGAACGGTTGCTCGCGTGGAGCGCCGATGAGGTTCGCGATGACACAGGTTATAAGTTTCCGTTTTTCGAGTCTGGTTTCGGTACTGGGCACAATTTGTCTGCTGCTCGCCGGAGTGGCTTTCGCGCAAAACGAATCGGACACCAAGTCGGACAATGAATCCAGTATTCAAAAGAGAGTCGATGCTTCTGCCCGGGTGCTGGACGAGATCATGGGCGTTAAGGAAAAAGCAATTCCCGACAAAATCATGAGCGACGCGAAGTGCATTGCGGTGATTCCTTCCATGGTTAAGATTGCCGTCGGTTTCGGAGGCAGTCACGGCAAAGGCGTCGCAACTTGCCATTTGACGAATGGACGCTGGAGCTCGCCCGCCCCGATCACGATCACAGGCGGAAGTTGGGGATTGCAGCTTGGCGGTCAGGCGGTCGATCTTGTGCTGGTGGTGATGAACCAGCATGGTATGGACGCTCTTCTTTCCAATAAATTCAAAATCGGCGCCAGTGCTTCGGCCGCCGCCGGTCCAATAGGACGCGATGCCGGAGCGGACACGGATTGGAAGATGAAGGCCGAGACCTTGACCTACTCCCGCGCGAGAGGGATCTTTGCCGGAGTCGATCTGAATGGTTCGGCGATTACTCAGGACAAGGATGAGACGCGGCTTCTTTACGGTAAGTTCGTTCCCTTCGGCGAGATCTTGGACGGCAAAGTGCGTCCGGCTGCAGGAGAGAGCGATACCAAATTCGAAGTGGCGGTGCGCAAGTACTCCGAGCAGGCAAGAGGACGAGAACATGCTGAGGGAAACAGTGGATCCGATACTGAATCCGCAAGCCGATAGCAGGCGCGCAGGCTGCTGCGCGTCTTAGCAGTGGCCCGGTGGTTGGGTAACGCCGGGCCTTGATTTTCAAAACTGTTTTGAGAACGCACCTCGAGGGAGAAGGCGATGTACACAATTCTATTAATCGTGCTGGTGCTGTTGTTGGTCGGCGCGCTTCCAGCTTGGCCATATAGCCGCGCGTGGGGTTATTACCCGAGCGGAGGGCTCGGACTTGTTGTGATCGTTTTGTTGGTCTTGGTTCTGGCCGGAAGGTTGTAAGACCGCCGGCGTTCCGGTGAAAAAGTTTGCGGTCTCGTGATTTTTTGGTCCGGAAGTGAATCTACGTCATAAACCGCTTGCTGCTTCGAGGCATCCAAATCAAGCACGGAATTTTGTCAGACCCGAGGAGTATCAATGTTGAATCAGCAAGATTCTCGCCACTCAGTGCTGCTTCAATTTTCGTCGCCCGCCGTTCTCGATCGACGGCCTGGCTGGGCCCAGGCTGCACGACCTGTGCAAAGGCAGGCGTACCTGCGGCAAGAACGCGTTCTTGCGCCTGAAGCGATTTGGGGACAATACAACAACTACCGCTCCAATGGTTTGGTAGGCTCCGCTATTTTCCACGTCGTTGTTATTGGACTGATCGTTGGCGGGGCGCTGTTCGGCCCCAAAGTTGTTCAGAAGGCACAGCAGCATGAGGAAGTGACGTTAATTGCTCCGTCGCCGGACAGCTATGCATTGCCGGTGGCGAAGAAAGTTGTCAGCGGCGGCGGCGGCGGCGGCGATCGCGATCACATTCGTGCGCCGAAGGGAGCATTGCCCAAGCCCGCGATGGAGCAGATTACTCCACCGCAGATCGTTCTGCGCAATGATCATCCCAAGTTGGCGGTCGCGCCAACCGTGGTTGTTCCTCCGCAAGTCCGGTTGGCTGAAAACCATATGCCGAATTTGGGTGTTCCTTCGAATGCCCCGCTGCCTTCGGCTCCGCCGTCGAATGGAGTTGGATCGGGTGGAGGTATTGGTTCCGGATCGGGTGGCGGTGTGGGTGTCGGGCATGGACCAGGTGTAGGAGCGGGTTCCGGTGGCGGCATCGGTGGCGGAGTTTATAAAGTGGGCGGAGGTATTTCGGCGCCACAGGCAATTTCTACTCCCGATCCCGAGTACACCGAAGAAGCACGCAACGCGAAGACCGAGGGAACGTGCATTCTATGGATGATCGTCGACGACCACGGTAACCCGCGTGACATTCGCGTGGTGCGTGGATTGGGGCATGGCCTCGACGCAAAAGCGATTGAAGCGGTGAAGCAGTGGCGCTTCCAGCCCGCGGAGAAAGATGGCCATCCAGTCAATGTGCAGATCAGCGTTGAGGTTGGCTTCCGCCTTTACTAAGGTAAATACCCGACCCTCGTCTATTGTGCGTTTTCGCTCGTGGGCCTTTGGTCCATTCGCAACCCTGAATGCAATCGAGCGTCGTTGAACACACCCCTCTGCTTAGCACAGTCCTCTCGCATGTTTCCTCCTCTTGCGCATGTGCACCGCTGTTCCTGCTCGCAACATTTAGATCTCCCGCTTGCAAACCGAAACCCAAGAGTTCTAAGCCCTTATGCTCCAGAGGTTCGTACAGCAAGTCTGGGATTCAATTACAGGAGCATCCCTATGGGAGCGAAAGTGCGTTGCCGCTAGTCTCAGTCTGGACGTTGATGCTCCCGGCAGAAAAAAAAGAGAGCGACTCGTTCCAAGTTCGATTAAGGAGACTCCAGTGGCAACCTGCGCAATTTCCGCGACAGCCAATGCGATTCCGGTCCGAGAAGAAACCAACCGCGATGACTCTGAACGCAGCTTAGTTCAGCGCGCGCAAAGCGGCGACGAGCAGGCATTTGCCACGCTCTTCCAGCTTCATAAGAAGCGAGTCTATTCCGTATGTCTGCTGATGACGAAGGACATTGCTGAGGCGGAAGATCTCACCCAGGAGGCGTTTCTTCAAGTGTTTCGCAGCGTAAGTTCGTTCCGCGGCGATTCCGCTTTTTCCACCTGGCTCTACAGGGTCGCGGTAAACACAGTCTTGATGAAGCTGCGCCGGAGAAAGGCTCCTCCCATGGTTTCGTTGGATGAGCCAGTGTCGGCGGAGTCGCCATCGTTGCGGCGAGATATCGGCAATCCTGATCCTCGCTTATCCGGTGCAGTTGACCGCATTGCCTTGCGCCGGGCCATGCAGGATCTGCCGGAAGGCTGCAGAAGAATCTTTGCCCTGCATGAAGTGGAAGGATATCAGCATCACGAGATCGCCCAAATGCTCGATTGTTCGGTGGGAAATTCGAAATCGCAGTTGCACAAAGCGAAGATGAAGATGCGTGACTTGCTGTTTCCGAAGCGCCGGGTCCTGCGACGTTCTGCAAATCGCACAGCGGAATCGATGTCTTAACAAAACGGTGGGGCCTTGAGTGCATTCGCCGGTAAGTAACGCGGCGATGTCAAAGAAAAACTGGCAGTTCAGAAACGGAGAGGAACAGGCTGTGGGGTTGGGAGCGATTGTTGTCCCGGGAGAGCCGTACACCACTACTCCCGCGATTACCATCCATAGTGTGGAGACGTTTTCTGAACCGCTTGCGTATCTGGATGTTGCTGGGCGATCACCCGCAGAGCGGACCATCGAGCGATTCGTGCAGGCCGATGTGGATGTAGTTTCCGTGCTGCAGGATGGGGCTAGATTTCGCGGGCCAAACCCGGCTTTTACGGCGTTCGAAAATGTGGAATTTCAAACCGTCTCCGACCCTCACTTTGCCATTCAGCGCAAGCTGCAGGAGTTTTCGCGCGACGGGATCGAACACTCATTTGTACTTATCGGCAACATCTACGCCGAAACGGATTTGCTCGATCTTTACTATTTCCACCGGGAGGCGCGGCAGGGTGCGACCCGGGCGATTAACCGCGAAGGGGCCCTGGATTTGTGGGTAGTAAATAGCGCGACGGCGCAGGCTTGCGATCAGCGCGGCTTGTTCGGGGAGGCAAAAAATAATGGTAGTTGCTATTTCATACGCGAATATGTGAACCGCCTGACGCAGGCGCGTGACTTGCGCCGGCTGGCTTGTGACTTGTTGCAGCGGCGATGCACTGCGCGCCCTTCGGGGCGGGAAGTAAAGCGAGGGATTTGGATCGACGATGCGGCCGAGGTTCATCGCTGGGCACGCATCGTTGCCCCGGCATTCATCGGGCGAGGTTCGAAGGTCATGGAAGATACCCTGATCACCCGCCACAGCAGCATTGAAAAAAATTGTGGCGTGAGTTACGGCACGGTGGTGGAGGACAGCTCGATCCTGCAGAACACTGAGATCGGCATTTGTTTGGATGTCTGCCATGCCATGGCAGATGGAAACCGGCTTTTGAGTCTCGATCGGGATGTGGTGATTGAAATTTCCGATCCAACCGTTATGCGGTCCAATAGTTTGCCAGGGAAACCGGTGACCGCCCGGAACTGGACGAGAAAATTTCCGTTGTTCGGTCGTCGTAAGCAAGTGCGATCAACGCCCGCCGCATTAGAGCCAACGGATTCAGCGCCAGAGCAAGGCAGGTTCGAGAATGCAACCAAGAGGTGAGTGCGATGTCTAGTAAGGGTCCCGTAATTGTTATGGAAGCTCCTGAGAAGTTGAGCCATTCGGAAGCGCAGGCGTTCCTCGCCGAATTGCAGCCGTTGCTGGAATCCGATCGGCCGCGCATTGTTCTGGATTGCTCGCAGGTTCAACACATGGACAGCGCCGGGATCGAAATGTTGCTGAACAGTATGGGAGAAGCGATGAAGCACGACGGGGACATCAAGCTCGCCAGCCTTTCGCCGGCATCGGCGGCCATACTCGAGCTGATGCGGGTCGACAGGCTCTTTGAAATATTCGCTACCGCCGAGGAAGCGACCCGAAGTTTCCAGGCCGTCGCGGTTCCGGAAGCAGCGCCGAGCCTGCCCTGGTACTCGTCGGCATACGGACTCGCCGATCTGAAATCCGCCGGCTAAGGGCAAGAGTTTGCTTTCAATCTGCGACTGGGGTGGGCGATGAGCAGTTGCGAAAAATGGCTCGCTATTCTTGCTTGTGCCTCTGTGGCGTTGATATGCGCTCCAGGGCTGGGTTTATCTGCCATGGCACAGGAAGCCTCGAACAAAACGCCTGAACACACAATCGCGGTTCGCGAGGCGAAGAGCGCTCGACAGGCAGATATCGACGAGCTTCCTGACAGTCCGGGTTCTGGGCTGGGGCAAGAGAAAGCCCAAGCGATTCTGGAAGTGGCGCGCTCCCAGCCGCCCGCTGACGATGCCGCTTTCCGCCAGGGGGTGCCGGATCAGACTGGAACAAGTTCAGCGCCGCCGAATCAGTCCACGAACAATCCGGCTCCGCCGCAAAGACCAGTTGGAACTGCTGCAGCCGAGGCTCCGACAACAACGGGAATCGCCGCCTCCGAGCCAGCGGGAGTGGCAATTGCTCCGGCGAAGCAGCATCGCGCTCGCACCATCATCATAAGAACCGGAGCGATCATTGGAGCTGCTGTTGCCCTGGGCGTGGTTGTTGGCTTGACGGAAGCTACTTCCAGCAAGCCGCCGGGTGCACACTGAAAAATGGGCGAACAAGCATGGGCGAACAAGCAAAGATTGTCACTTTTTCCGGAATCGATGGAGCCGGCAAGAGCACGCAGATACAGGCGCTCACCCTCTGGCTTCACTCTTCCGGTCTCACAGTGCGATCGCTCAGCTTCTGGGACGATGTTGTCATGTTCGCGCGACTCCGCGAGGGCATGAGCGGAAGAATATTCAAAGGCGATCCTGGGATTGGCTCGCCTGACAAGCCGGTGAATCGCCGTGACAAGAACGTAAGGTCCCGGCCAGTGACAGGCGTGCGTTTTTTCCTCTACTTTCTTGATGCTCTGAATACCTGGCGCAAAGTTCACTCGGAGAAAAACAGCCAGGCCGATGTCGTGATCTTCGATCGCTACATCTACGACGAGCTCGCCAATCTGCCTTTGCAGCGAAGGTTTACGCAGATCGCAATCTCTGTTCTGTCGCGGATCATTCCAAAGCCAGATATTGCCTATGTGATCGATGCCGAGCCGCTCGCCGCGCGCCAGAGAAAACCCGAATATCCTCTCGAGTTCATTCGCGAAAACCGCGAAGCCTATCTGACTTTAAGCCGCTTGATCACAGGCATTCAGGTAATCGGACCTCTTCCGGTTGAGTCGACGGAACAGAGAGTGAAGGAAGTCTTTGCAGAATATTTCTGCTCCGAGCCGGGCAACCACAAGACGGCCAGCCACGCAGTTACTGATTCCGCGCGTTGAAATCGGGCTGCTTCTACGCTCATTTCACCAGCCAACATCTTTCCTGACAAGCACATCGAAATATGGGGCGACTTCGTAGGCCGGAGCGAGAATGAAGATTTGTCTGGTAACCACCTTCCCACCCAGCCAGGGCGGACTGAGCGAGTATGGTTTGCACATTGCGCAGGAACTCCACCGGAATCCCTTCCTCACCCTCACAATTCTCGCGGACAGGCTGTCGACCGACGAGCCCGAATTGGATGGTTACTCTGTCATCCGGTGCTGGTCGTTCGATGACCCGCGAACCGTCTTCCGGCTCTTGAAGATGCTGCGTCAACTTAAACCGGATGTGGTGTGGTTCAATCTGCTCTTCAGCACGTTTGGACGCAGTCCCTTGAGCGCATTTCTCGGCTTGCTCACGCCTTTGTTCGCCCGCATGAGCGGATGCTACACGCACGTGACTTTGCATCACCTCATGGATACGGTCAATCTCACGGACGCGGGGGTACGATACGCCCGCGCTTACCGTTTTGGCGGAAGGCTGGCCACCAGGATTTTGTTGCTCTCGAACTCTGTTTCTGTCCTGATGCCCGGCTATCGCGAGATTCTGCGCGAGAAATACGGCCGCGACAATGTGCATCTCCGTTCGCACGGAATTCTCACCACGATGCCGGAATATCCTGACTTTTCCCGGCGCGGAAATCCGGAGCTGCGCATTCTCGCATTCGGGAAATGGGGCACCTACAAACGGCTGGAACTCATGATCGAAGCATTCGAGACCATATCCAGAAGCGTTCCGCAGGCGAGACTCGTCGTCGGTGGAGGCGACCATCCGCAGGCCGTGGGCTATATCGATTCGGTAAGAGAGAAGTACGCCGGAAATCCGAAGTTTGAATTTACAGGGTATGTTCCCGAAGCTGAATTGCCCGCTCTATTTCAGCGTTCGACAGTCGCGGTTATGCCCTATTCTTCGTCTACAGGCTGCAGCGGGGTTGCTCACCTCGCTTGTGCCTATGGCGTGCCTATTGTGTGCGCCGACCTTCCCGATTTTCGCCAAATGGCCGAGACAGAAGAGATTGCGATCGAGTTTCACAAACCGGGAGATGCGCAAGACCTTGCGAGATGCCTGATACGCTTGCTTACCAGTCCAGCGAAGCAAGAGGAAATGGCGGCACAGAATTACTTCACTGCTCTTCGCATGACCATGCCGACGATCGTATTGAAATACCTGCGTCACTTTGAAATCGACCAGAGAGCCGAATTGTTGCGGCAAGTCACCCGCTTCCGGAGGCTGCCCAGTTGGGTTCCTTCCAAGGCTCTCTTACTGAGAAGAATGACCCGCCATTCCTCGGGATTGATTTACCGCCCGGCGGTACATCGACCGGCGGCCGGACGTAGCAGTGACAAGCTCTTACTGCACGATGACGTTCACGGTGGCGGAAAGCCGCGTGGAACTGGCATCCCCATCGATAGTGATAGGGTAATTGACCGGCGTGTGAACAGCATTGCTTCCAACCGCGCTTTTGACCACGCCGCTTTGAGGTCCGGTGCCACCTCCACAAGAGGCGCCAACCATTCCGATCCCGATCAGCGCGACGATGGCCAGCGCCTGGATGCGGCCCCGCCCGGGAGCGCTTCCCACGAAGATGAAGCCAATAATTCCAAACGAAAGAATCCAGCTGGCGTAGATTGGACCCCTACTTCGCTCCTGCGCGGAACTCATCCTGCGAACGGCAACGGTAGAAATGGTAAGGGTTGAAGTTGCTGATCCCGTGCCTGGAGTAATGCTGTTCGGCGAAAAGGAGCAACTCAGCGTAGGGGGCAGGCCGCCGCATGAGAGTGCGATCGGTGCATTCAGAATCCCTGATTTCATGGCAGCAGTGACGGTCACTGTAACCGCTTTGCCAGAGGGAACGCTCACGGTATTCGGAGACGCACTGAAAGAGACTGTCGCCGTTGCGGGCGGTGGAGGTAGTGGCGCGCTTGAAACCGTGCTCGCGCAACTAGGGCTGTAATTCACCGCTGCGGTTATGTGGTTCGAGAACGAAGGCATCCCGACAGCTTGGACAAAAAGTTGATAGTTTCCGGAAGGAATCGGAAACCCGCATAGGTTCAGCGAGTGAACGCCAGCGGCCACATTAGTTAGCGGCATCAGATTTTGCCCATCGGTGCTGATGTAGGCGGTGTAGTAATCCACCGTATTCTCATTTCCGCTAATCGCCCATTGCAATGAGTTTGAACTCAGCGAAGAGGTGAGAGAAAAGCAGTTGTCGATGCCGGATTCAATTTCCGTGGCTTCCTCGTAATCATTCCAGGTCACAATCTGCATGTAGGGCAGAGGCTTTCCCGAGTTGTACAATCCATTGATTTCCGAGAATGTTTGCAGCCATGTCTGGCCGCACTGCTGCGACATGATCCGATCGCTTCCCCACGACGCCAGAGTGTCGTTAAACCCTTTGTAAGTTGCGCCGATGGTCTCCACGCTCGGGTACCCCATTCCCGTCTGATAAAAGCTGGTGAGATAAGGAAGCCCGTAATCGCTCGCTGTCGGCATGACCCACGAATAACTCCCCCCAGTCAAGTCAGCCGTGAAGCCGCTGTTGTTCTGAAAGATCAAGATTGGCTGCACGCCCATCCCGGCCAGCGCTGCGTTCCAGCTCACGGAAGGATAGGAAAGATTGACGTTGAATTGGGTAATGACGGGTTTCCCTTCCATGGTCATGTATGCAGGCGAAGGAAAATAAGTCGATTCGACATACTGCAGATCGTTGACAAGCGCCTGTTGGGGCGAGCATCCGGCGCAAGAGTACCACTCGATTGCTCCCTGATCGATCATGATGGCAAAAGTGAATCCAGGGTGCGCTTCCGCCTGTGTCATGATCTGCAGCGCCGCCTGGTCCATGAAATTGCCGGGTCCGTACCAGTCGAGGATGACGCCATCGATCCCGCGGCTCACCATGTCGTTGATCTGATTCGCAACCTCGGTAGGATCTGTCGAGTTGTACCCGATATTCATATGGTTCGGCTCCCCGAACCACAGCACCATATGGGCATATATCTTGGTGGTAGCGCCGGAGTAAAGCAAAGTGTGGACATCGGCTTTGCTCACGTTTCCTGCGCCAAGGTCGCCGTTTGGAAGTGTTGTAAATGTATTCGCAGCGCTGGTGTTGTTGGAGGTTTGAGCAGCCAGTGTGGTAGTTGGCACTACATAGGACGAATTGGTCGCAAATAACGTGGAAGCTGTCAGGAGAACTGCGACTGCAAGATAGAGTTGACGCATCGGTCCTCAGGGGCGAAGCACAGCCGAGGATCTTGCACACGGCGGCCGCAAAGAGGAAAGGCGCCCGGCCTGTAGATTTCCTCTTGCCGGCCTAACTTTCTTTTTTCTTGCTTGGTCTTGCTGGACTTTCTGGGAACTGGCTGAGCTTACGTCGAAAGGGTCGATGAGAGAAAGATAACAATCGGGCAAGAACCTTAGTGTTAACGCCCGAGACTCAAACTAATAACTTGTCGTTTCAATCTCGATTCGGGATTGAAGGTCAGAGGCTGGAGGGCTCGGTGGATTGAGCCGCGAATATCCGAAACGATTTGCTATTTACTGCTGGTTTGAAGCCTGCACTGTCATGTTTCGTGCGACGTAGTGGTTGCCATCGAAACGCGCCAAGACCGTGACTTGAGCCGCCTCATGCAGGTTTTCATCGGGCGGAATCAGCGCGGGATCGAAGGAGATTTCATAGGTTTTGTTATCAATGGAAGAGGTTATGACCAACAGGCCAAGACGAAGGTCTAATCCGGTCACGCGCCCGGCAAACGTGAAACTCATTCCGGGAACCGCGAGTACGGAAACTTCACGAGCTACATCCTCGCCGTCTTGTTGCGAACCGAATTTGATGTTTACCAAAGTTCCTGGAATAAGTTCATTCACGGTCGTAGCGCGACCGCCTTGAACGATCGTAGTCTGCGGAGTCAGCAGCACCTTCATCGGGCGGGGAGAGATCGCATCGCGGAGCAACAATTCTTGTTTATCGGCGCGGTACGCGGTTATGGTTCCCTGGCTTTCTCCCGCCACGACTGCATTGCGCAGGCGAATGTTTTTCGCAAAGACCATGCTGCCGTCAAGGATCGTATCAACGTAAACGCGGTCTCCCAGGTGAAGGTCGGCTGCCGATCCCGGCTGGGATCCCAGATAAATGTGCGTGCGCGGGTCGAAAAAAATCTTTTCTTTGCCGCCTCCGAAAGCTTGCACGGTAATTTCATCGCGTACGCGATCGAGCTTCTGGATGATGCCGCCAATCAGGGTCGCATTCGCCGGCGGTAGAGACGGCAGGTCCGGTAAAAGGCTTGCAGGATCGATGGTTGCGTCCGTGTCGCCAGTTGCATCTGCCGGGTCGTTCGCGTCCGCAGATTTAGGCGCGGAGGATACCATGTCTTGCGCTGGTGCCGGCGTCTGCGCCGCGCCCGCCGCGCCAGCGCCACTCAGGATAGCTACCAAGAACGCGCACCACGCCAGACGACCCATATCGATTACATCCCCCTTCGCTTTTCGACGCAGTAGTTCGATGCCGATTCTCCGCGCAAGGTGGTCGTCTTTCGAAAAAATGAGAAATCGCACGGCAAACAATGGCTGTTGGTTCGCATCCTAATTGCGCTTGACCTGCAATCTGTGGAAAGGGTGTATCCGCATGTTCTTGAAGGCCCGAGGTGTGAAGTTCTGGAACATCAGGAATTTGGTCACTGCCGGCCTGGTTGGGACTGCGATGGTGGCCTGCCCCTGCACCCGTGCAGGTGAAATCAAGATCACATTACCCATGCGGAGCGATCTCACTCCCGTGCAACGATTGAACCGCAAGGGTGTGGAAGAAGTCGCCCGGCATCGCTACGAAAAAGCAGAAGCTCTGTTTTATCGAGCTTACCTGCTTGACCCGGATGATCCCTTTACGCTGAACAATTTGGGCTACATCTCAGAACTGCAGGGCCAGGTCGACCGTGCGTTGAATTTTTACCAGCTTGCCGGAGAGCAGGCGACCGATGCCGTCATCGCGCGTGCGAGTTCGTCCAAAGTTGAAGGGCAATCGATCAAGGCGGCTTTGGCCATCCCCGATCAGCCAATGCAAATCAATCATGACAATGTGGAAGCTGTGCGCATGCTTTCTCAGGGGCGCGCTCCCGAAGCCGACTTATTCCTGACACAGGTTCTGAGGAAAGATCCAAATAATGTCTTCACCTTGAACAATCTTGGCGTCGCCAAGGAGATGGAAGGCGAGTCGCAGGACGCGTTGAAGTTTTACGACCAGGCTGCTGCTGGAAATTCCAGCGCCTCCGCCGTGGTGACGCTCGACCGCAATTGGAGAGGCAAATCTGTAAGCCAGATGGCCGCCCGGAATGCCAAGAGCCTGCGCTCGCGGATCACGAGCCAACAGGGCACGGAAGCGCAACTGGCGGACTTGAACGTACGGGGCGTTTCCGCGCTGAACCGGAACGACGTACGGGATGCGGAACAGGATTTTCGAGCAGCCTACGCACTCGATCCTAATAATGCATTTGCGTTGAACAATATCGGCTATGTTTCTGAAATGAACGGCGACCGCGAGACGGCCCAGTTTTTTTACGGTAAAGCCCAGACCACGCCCGGCGCAAATCTGA
Source organism: Candidatus Sulfotelmatobacter sp. (assembly GCA_030044775.1). Lineage (GTDB taxonomy): Bacteria > Acidobacteriota > Terriglobia > Terriglobales > Acidobacteriaceae > Sulfotelmatobacter. Next base: position 18,083 of record JASICF010000326.1, read on the forward strand.
AAATCGGCTTGGCGACGCGAACCACCGCCGAAGGGTCGAAACTGTTCCAGGTTGCGTCGCAAAGCGATTCCAGCGTGCAATCGAAGGTCTCTCAGGAGCAGGCGGCGCGGCGCGCGCGCAATGAGCCGGTGGAGCTGCTGCGTCGGGATAATACTCCCGTACAAGAACAACCTGGCCAAACCACTCCCAACGAATAAGATTCCCGGCGCCTATGCGCTGCGTTCCTGATAGCGGTCGATGTCCGACTCCGGGTCGTACGTGAAATAGCGCACCAGATTCTTGAAGTATCGCAGGAGCGTATTCACGTTGGTCGCGTACCAGCAGCAGCGGGTCATTTGCGGAGAAAAGCCGCAGATAAAGCGGAACTGATCCAAAGCCGGCGGAGAATCGCCGAGCATTGCGGCCGCTATACGGTGATTTCCATCCAGGATCGTCAAGGGTCCAGTTTCATCGACTCCGATTAACAGGACGGCAGGATTCACCAGATTGTCCTGCACGGAAGAACTGAGCAAACGCAGTTTTCCGAAAAAGTTGCTGTGAGTCGGCGCCTTCAACTGTATCCTTATTCGCTCAACCACATCGGTCAAGTAGAAGCTGCCCTGGGCGACTCGGCGCCATTGGGCCCGGGGAAAGAAACGAATTCTTTCCAACTCGTCCTGCGACAGTTGAACTTCGTACCATACCGTATCGGCCGGGAGTTCGCGCCACATCGGCCCTCTGCGCAGAAATAACAGGGCCTGGCGCACGGCATTTTCCCGCGCGCTGGCGAGATCCGGGTTTCTAACCAGATGGTCGAACTGGTTGCGATATTCATCAAATTCCGGATGGTGAAATTCACTTCTGAGAAATTCGGCCATCACTTCTTCCTCGGTCAATCTGCGGCCGAGTCGAAGCCCGGGGTAAGTAGCTAAAGGTTTCGACGCAAAATGTGCCCGCAGCAGCGGAACGATCAGCAGTGCGAGCAGGGCAACCATCAACACGAGCTGCACCAGAATGACCTGGCGGAGCGTATGGTGAAGCATGTAAACCCCAACCACCAGTGCGCCGCTGAAAGCGAGTTGCAACCAGCTGGTATTCGCGATTTTGCGTGACATTTCGTAGGTAATGATCACTGAACTCAGCGAATACACTCCGGTCATGACGGCATATAAAATCAGCAGCGGCGCCAGCGCGCCGTACAGCCCCAATTCGAAGTGCGACCCGAACAGCATCTTCCACAGAAAGCTCGGAACCATCCATAAGCCGAAGATCAGTACCGAGAGAATCAGAAAAACCAGCACCAGAGAGGTGAATAAGACCGGGCTGCCGTCTTGTTCTTCGCTGCCGGCGCCGGCCGACACCGGAAACATAGTGTTGACGACCGACCATGCGCACATGTTTACCAGCCGCCCCACCAGAGCGACGGCGGCGTAGAATCCGGCCTCGGCGGGCGGGAAGAAGTGTTTCACCAGCACGATATCGAAATTGTTGATCACGGTCTGGCCGGAGAAAAAAACAGTCGCCTGCAGGCCTTCCTGGAAGGAAATGACGATTCCACGAAAACTAAGAGAAGATAAGCCGGGGCTGGGCGCCGCGAAAAGATAGGCCACGATCACGGCCAGAACGCTGGCCAGAACCGCTCCCTCGACCCCCATGCCGATCTCGATCAGCAGAAAGACTCCGCCCACGCGAACCAATCCTTCGAGGATGAAGTTGACCGCAAGTGGCGCGAACGCGTGGATTCCCTGAATGTAACCGCGGCGCACACCGAGCGGAATGTAGAAGGCCGTCCCCAGCGCCAGCAGCGATATAAGAAACGAACTCGGCAGATTGAGATATTCCGCCAGCGGACCTTTGAACAAAAATAGCAGCAGGCCAATCGCTAGGCCTGCCATCCAGGAACGTTGATGAAGCGTGGCAAAAAACGCGCTTCGCTCCTGCGGCGAATTGCTCTTGGCGACGTACTTTGCGCACACCACCTGGAATGACAACGTGATGCCCGAGGCCAGCATCAGCATCGTGTAAACCGCGGTGGCGTGGGCGAAGCCGCTGGGGCCGAGAAGCCGGGCGGTCGCCACGTTGTAAACCAGGTTGGTGAGGCCCACCAATCCTGAGCCCGCGAGCAGGGTAAGGCTGCCGCCGAGCAACTTTGATCGCAGAGTCTTGACCGGAGCGGCTACCGGCGCAAGTCCACCGCTGGCAACTTCCGCTTCCTCTTCGGATTTCATTATCTCGGCCATGCGCGAGAGCTCGGAGTCGGGAGCCGGCACCCTAGAACAGCGTGAAGTGGATCACCGGCAGCAGCGTTGTTCTGGTTGTGCCGGCAAAGCTATAGAAAGTTTGTTGCTGAATCCCGAACGAGAGTCGAAATGGGAATGAAGACGGCGCGCCCATGGTGCCGTCCTTCAACTCGCTGCGCACTGAGCGGGTATACGATACCTGGAACTCGCTTTCGGCATTATCGTACTCGTGGTAGCCTTCGCCGCGCTGCAACAGGAAGTTGCCTTGAACCTCCCATCTGGGGCTGACGCGGAACTCGAATCTGGCGCCCGGCAGAAAGGCCTGAGCGATCGCATATTGAGTTCCTTCTACTCGCCACGACCGCAGATCTTCGGCCAGCAACGCTGCCGTAAACCGGTTCCCGAACTTCTGCTGGATCCCGGCATAGCTCGAGGTGTCGAAATACTCTTGGACAACCGGGTTATAGAGCAGGTCACGAACCGAATATCCCACCAGCAAAGCGGTCGACGCCCAAGGACGCCCGACGGTAAATTCCACATCGGCGGAAGCGTCGCGAGAGTTCAAGTTTGCGTCGGTGAACGGTCCCGCCTCGCGAATGGCATATCCATTAACCGAAACCCAGTTGAAAAAAGAACTCGTCGAGAGATACAGAAACTGCCGGAAAAGATTCTGGCTCATGAATGTCGGCGAGATCGTGTCCCGGCGA
>JASICF010000327.1 GCA_030044775.1 Candidatus Sulfotelmatobacter sp.
CCATCAACTACGTCGAAGCCATCGGCTTGTGCGATTGGATCGAAGTTGGCTTCAACACCTTCTATACCTATCGCCAGGGAGAGACCGCCTGGATTTACGCTCAGGCCCTGCGTTGCATCTGCGCGCTCACCGGCGCAACCACAATTTCCATTTATCCCTATCAGATCGGCGAGAACAACGATGAAGCCATCGATTCCGGGGCCTTCTGGTTCTATCGCAAGCTCGGTTTCCGGCCCGGCCGCGCCGATCTGCGGAAACTTTGTGAAAGGGAAGAGCAGAAAATCGCCGCCAACCCCAAATACCGCACTTCGCCGCGCGTGCTGCGACAGCTTGCCGAGGCCCACATGTTTTTCGAACTAAACCCCGCCGCGGATCGCGGAACCTGGGATCGTTTCTCGGTTCGCAATCTCGGCCTGCGAATCAGCCACCGCATGGCGAAGCAATTTGACGGCAATAGCACTCGACTGCGCGCCGCAGCGCTGTCCTCAGTAACGGCTGCCTTGAATCTCAATCCATCAAGCTTGTCTGCGGCTGAACGTGAGTCTCTGGAGAATTGGTCGCTTGTGCTGGCACTGATTCCAAAACTTCCGAAGTGGACTCTCGAGGACAAGAAGAAACTCATCGACGTTATCCGCAGCAAATCCGCCCGGAGCGAAATGCGATACTTTCGCCAATCTCAGCTTCACACCCGCTTGCGAATCGAACTTCTGAAACTAGGCGCACAACCTTCCCCGTAGTGACCCTCGCGTCTATTGTGGTGGCTGATGGTTTTCATCACTTCCTATTCGGGACCGGCATCAACCTCCGAGATGTGAATTGCATCCTAAAGGACAACCCCGGTACCTTCGTGTTTGAAATTTCGAGAGGCCCATGCCACGATGAGGGCAGTTGCATGTCACGCATGAGAAACAAGCTACTTGCGGCTCTGGGCGCAGCGTTTGCCATGATCCTGACGCCGACTCACGTGGCCCTTGCCCAACGTGCGCCTCTGCCTCTCGGTCTGATTGATAGCCACTCGATCACAAGGTTGCGAGAGTGTCCCACCGGTTATTATCCCGGCATGACCTGCTATTCCGGGAAAGTCCAGGCTTGCCCATTCACCGATGATCTCGGTTTTACCTACGGCTATCTAAATCCGCCCGGCGATATTGCCGGCACGATTGTTTTCCTCGAGGGCGGCGGCGGCACCACTCCTTATCTGAATCCGAATTATGTCCAAACCTATTTGCCGCAGGGCTACCAGGTGGTTTATCTCGCATGGGATACGGATTGGGAGTACACCAGCGGGAGCACCGGCAACAGCATTAAGTACGCTGCCTGCCGTCCGGCTACATTTTTGCAATATATTTCTCAGAATCTCTACTCCAGCGGCGGAATGTGCGTCCAGGGCGATAGTGCCGGCGCGGGCGCGGTGGCATATGCGCTCGCGTGGTACGGCGCGGGTTCTTTCTTAGATGGGGCTGAATTGCTCTCCGGACCAGTGTTTGGCGATATCGAGCAGGGTTGTGTCGTGCCCGGTGCTCCCACTGTGGAAGTCTGCTCCACGGGCCAGCATGGCTGCGTCGGCGCGGAGTGGCCGGACAGTCCCGCCTACGTCGACGGGAATGAAAGCGAGGTGGCCGATTGGTCCGGTATTGCCGGCTGCAGCGGCAGCCAAAAAACCAGCCCCTCTGCCAACAATAGCTGGAAAGCGATGAGTATCGTCGACGGCACCGACGACCCCACCTTCAACTACCCAACCACCGCCATGGCTGGATGGTTGTGCAGCAACGAGAACTCAGTCCAGAACAACTCGGCCGCCGAAGCCGAATTCTTTTATCAACAGTTCACTGGTGCCAACCAGACTGCGGCATACTCGGTGACCCGCATCAACTTCTGCGGGGGTGTAGAAGGAGTCTCGGCAGGCCAGCTTCCGGATGGCGAAAGCGGATTCGAAGCCATCAGCAATAACATGTTGGGAGCGTGCTTCAAGCGGCACAATCGAAACCCGGCTGGCGAAAACCGCTGAAGAATCCTAGTTAAAGAAATCCAATCGAGAAGTCTGACGCAAGAATCGTCGTAAGCCCGACTCTGCTGCTTCTCCGGCTCGGGCCATTCGATCCTCCCGCCCGGTGCAATCGATGGGCTAGAATATATTTCGGTACGCCACACATTTTTTCACATAGGGCCGGAAACATGGATTTGGAAGCACTTCAGGGCTCTCTGCTAACTCTCGAAAAAGAAATCCTGCGACTTACCAATCTGGCCTCGGAATGCTGCGACCCGCGTCAGCAAGACGATTACTATCGCTTCGCTCAGGACCTGCAGCGCGAAGCCCGCGGCGTGCGCCGCCAGATCGCCGCAATATTTGACCATTCAGACGACAGCACTCCTGGGCGGCGCAGCGGTTCGGCGCCGCGATCCCGCGCTGTTTCCGCCACGCCACAGTAGTAGAATGTCGCGGTACTAATTAGCGCCGGCGCCCCTTCCTTCCGTTTCTTTTGCCAAGGGTGGAATACAGGCGCCGTCGGAAATACGTATTCGAGGTTTCCATGGCAGACAAAGCCGTCATCGATCCTAAGAACATCGATCCCCAATCCACGAGCATCGATTCCATTCTGCAGGAGCAGCGCAGGTTCGATCCTCCTGCGGAATTTGCTCGTCAAGCTCACATCCAGACTCTCGCCCAATACGAGCAGCTCTACACACAGTCAATCGAGCATCCCGACGAATTCTGGAAAGATGTCGCGAGCGAATTGCACTGGTTCAAGAAGTGGGACAAAGTCCTCGAATGGAATTGCCCCTGGGCAAAGTGGTTCGTCGGTGGACAGATCAATCTTTCCTACAACTGTCTCGACCGTCA
>JASICF010000328.1 GCA_030044775.1 Candidatus Sulfotelmatobacter sp.
CGCAACGATCTCCCGGTTCCTATCCAACTCTTCAAAGCCTGCTCCCCCTCGGGAACACTCTCGCTGGGGCGATTCCGCGCTCCGCGTCTCCCATCAAACGAAACTTTTGTGCGGGCTCGCTAGTCTTATTCTGAACGAAGTCCTAATCTTGCTCGAAAGATTTCAGCGATCAGTGAAGGCCCAGGTCAATGAAGAACTACAATCAAACAATGGACGAAACGAAGTTTCGGCAGGTCAGCCGTCGTGAATTGCTCAAACTTACTCCTCTCCTCGCTCTGGGAGCCTTTGCGGTTCCAGCGCTTCAGGAGGGTCTGCTAAAGAAGGGCTTGCATGTGAGCGACTGGGGTTCGGGTTTGCTTTTCAGAAAAGGACATTTGGCGCCTACGTTTGCCGATGGCGATGTTGTTCCATTCGCAAAGTTTCCCCTTAATTATTACGACGTCGATGACCCTGGAGTTGATCTCGACGCCTGGACGCTGACCGTCAGCGGTGCCGTGCAAAAACCCGGGGAGTACAAATTGGCGCAGATTCAGGCGCTTCCTCGCTTCCGGCAAAACACGCGCCACATCTGCGTGGAAGGCTGGGACGTGATCGGGCGGTTCGGTGGGGCGCGGCTCTCCGACTTTCTGAACATGGTCGGGGCCGATCCCACGGCACGATTCATCACCGTGAACTGCGCCGACGATTATTATGAATCGCTCGATATGGCGACCGTTCGGCACCCGCAAAGCCTGTTGTGTTATGAGATGTATGATCAGCCGCTTACTCGCGAGCACGGCGCTCCGCTCCGGCTGCAGATTCCAACAAAAATCGGCTACAAACAAGCCAAGTACTTGACCGAACTGAAAGTCACGCACGTCCTGGAGAAAGTCGGCTACTGGGAAGACCAAGGCTATTCCTCGTTTTACGGTTTGTAACTGTGCTGCGAAGAAGGTTGGCAGTTTTGAAATGAGGAGGTTTGCGCGGTGAGCGATTCCGCTATCGAAATCATTCGCACGAGCGATGGAAAGATGCAAGACGATAATCAGCCAATTGTCGTGGCACGGGCAGTTTACGAGCACCCATTCATCGTGCGTTTTTGCCATTGGCTTAATACCGTGGCGCTGTTTGTCATGGTCGGGAGCGGCTTGCAAATCTTCCGTGCTTTTCCCAGTTTCGGCGCGAAGATTCCAGAGCGGGACCTGATGAACTGGCCGAGAGCATTTGCCATCGGAGGCTGGCTCGGCGGGGGCCTGCAGTGGCACCTGACATTCATGTGGATCTACATTGGCACCGGCCTGCTCTACGTCGGCTATCAGGTTTTCAGCGGCAATTACCGGCAGGTTCTTTTTTCACGGCGTGACATTTCCGGCGTGTGGCCCATGGTGAAGCATTATTTCTTTTTTGGTGAAAAGCCGCCGATTCGCGAAGCCTACAATCCGCTGCAAAAGCAGGCTTATACAGCGGCGATCCTGCTCGGAGTTCTTTCTGTATTGACCGGTTTCGCGGTCTGGAAGCCGGTACAGTTCTCCTGGCTTGCCCGGATGATGGGAGGATTTCACTACGCACGCATCTGGCACTTCGCCGTCATGTGGTTGATTTTGCTGTTTGTGTTCGGGCACCTGGTCATGGTGATTCTGCATGGCTGGAACAATTTCATTTCCATGCTGACGGGATGGAAGAAAGATCCGGAGTACATTGTTAACACTTCGGGCGGAACGCTCGATCGCTGATTGTTGATTTCTGATCGTTGACTGCGGTGCGGCGCCAACCTGGGGCGCAAGACATGGTTCTTAATCAGCAATCAGAAATCAACAGTAAGAAAATGCAGTATTGCGCGAGGGTGGCGGAAGCAAGATGTCTGAACAAGTCATGGCCTTGAACACGCTGCAGCCGGGCCACACGCGCGAGCAGGAACTGATTTCCGGCGTGCAGCGCGGACAGCACGAGTTGTTCTACGAACTCATCCGGCCTTATGAACGCCGGGTCTACGCCGCAGCATTTGCCATTCTGCGCAACGAGCACGACGCGGAAGACGCGGCGCAGGAAGCAATGCTCAAGGCGTTCACGAACATTGCCAAATTCAGGGCGGAAGCCCGGTTCAGCACGTGGCTGATTCAGATTACGGTTAACGAAGCTCTGATGCGCCGGCGAAGGGAGCGGATAGTCCAGATGGAAGCCATCGACGATCGTCGTGAAGAAGAAAGCGACTACGCGCCCCGCGATTTTGCCGACTGGCGCGAGATTCCCTCGGAGGCACTCGAACGCAAGGAGGTGCGCCAGCGGCTGGCCGAGGCGCTAGCCACGCTCGACCACAAATACCGCGAGGTTTTCGTCCTGCGAGACATGGAGCATTTGAATATTCAGGAGACCGCAGAGGCGCTGGGGATTTCCGTGGCATCGGTGAAAACGCGGCTTTTGCGGGCGCGCCTGATGCTGCGCGATCTGCTCGCCGCCGGATGGGAGCAGGGCTGGTTCAGCCGGCTGCCGTTCGAGAAGGGAAGTAAGCCATGGTGAACCATGAAGCATTGAAGTGCGAACAAGTGTGGCGGGAAGTCTCGAATTACCTTGATGAAGAGGTCGAGCCGGGGCTGCGCTCGGCAATGGATGAGCATTTTCGGGCCTGCCCGCGCTGCGCCTCGGTACTGGCTGGAACACGAAATGTGGCACGGCTTTATGGAGACGATCGCATGCTGGAACTTCCCCTGGGATTCAGCCGGAGGCTGGAAAAAAGGCTGGCCAAAGATGCCGGGGTGAAGGGGAGGGCATGGTCCAGTTGGTCAGCGTGGATGGTCCCCATTGCCGCTATGGCGTTGATTGTGGGCGGATATAAATTGACTACGGCCTTTACCTTTCGGCCTCCGGCGAAATCGATTTTGGCGGTGCCGTCCAGCAATATTCCTGCGGGTTTGAAAGTAGTCGTTTCCAATGGATCCAGGCTCTTTCATGCTCCCGGATGTCCGTTGATTCACGATAAGGAATCCGAGCGCAGCTTGACCGCAAAAGAGGCGATCGACCAGGGCTATGCGCCCTGCTCGCGCTGCTTGCGGCAATACTTAAAGGCGGAGTTGAGGCGGCGGGCGCGGTCCCAAGCCATCGAAGCAGCGGATGCTGCCATGCCCAACCAGGAGGATCGCGGTGAAGACGAAGCGGAAGAGTTAATTACTGCGAGACATTAAGAAAAAATGGCGCGAGCTTCGAAGCGCGCGCCGCTTCCGACCGGCTAGTTCTGCTTCATCTGATCGTTTTTCATGTTGTCCTGCTTCATGTTGTCATCTTTCTTCATATTGTCGTTTTTCTTCATCTGGTCTTTCTTCGCAGACTTGGATTTCTTGGTTTTTTTGGCGTTGCTGTTTTGCATCGCACTGTCTTTCGTCGAATCGTTTTTCATCGCGTCATTTTTCATTGCGTCGTGGGAGCTGTCCTGGCTCATCGAATCCTGCTTCATGGAGTCCTGAGCGAAGCTGCCGAGCGAAAGCGCCAGAACGCAGGCCAGCACGAAACTGCCGAAAATCTTCTTCATGTAGTTTCTCCTTGAGAAAAATTTAGATTGATAGTCCGGCAGGATTAAACCTGCAGGCCCGAAATCGGATGCGCCAGACGCCAGGAAGTTACATCCTGATCGGGGAAGCAGGAAGCGAAGAGAAATGTCGCACGAATCAGCAGGCGAGTTGGTCGCGGGTGATTTTTAATCCATTGAGGTTGCCGAGAGCGGTTACCGCGACCAGCTCAGTCTTGAAGAATTCTTTGGCTAATTCCTGCAAGTCTTCGGCCGTCACCGCTTCGATCTTCTCGATCAGTTCATCCAGGTCCTGGAAATGATCAAAATACATTTCCTGCCTCGCCAGATTCGACATGCGAGCCGTGCTCGACTCCAGCGAGAGCATCAGGCTGCCTTTCAACTGATCTTTCGATCGCCGCAGTTCTTCTTCCGGTACAGGATTATTTTTCAGATTACGAAATTCATCCACCACGCAACGAACCACCTTCTCGGCTGAGTTCAAAGAGGTCCCCGCATAAACCGCCATGCAACCGGTATCGCGATAGGGATTCAGATCGCTGTAAATCGAATAAGCCAATCCTTGACGTTCGCGAATGTTCTGGAAAAGCCGCGAACTCATGCCTCCTCCCAGCAGCGTGTTCAGAATGTAGCCGGCGTGGCGTTTTTCATGCGCAATCGGATAGGCCGGAACGCCGAGGCAGAGCTGAACCTGTTCCAGAGCCTTCTTGTTCCGCAAGACGATTCGCGGAACGATTTTCGGCTCTGCGGAATGAAATCCGTTTTTGGCTGGTTTCAAATGCTCGAAGTGCTTCACCACCAGCTCGACGAACTGATTGTGATCGAGATGCCCGGCTGCGGCAACGATGATGTTGCCTGGCGCGAAACGGTGAGCGTAGGTGTCGAGAACGGCCGGTCGTTCGAACCGCTTTACGGTTTCTTTGGTTCCGAGAATCGGTTTGCCGAGAGGATGGTCTTTCCAGAAATTCTGGGTGAAAATTTCGTGGACTAGGTAGTCGGGATTATCCTCGTCCATTTTGATTTCTTCCAGAATAACGCCGCGCTCTCGCGCGATATCTTCGGCAGCGAACGTGGGGTGGAGCACCAGATCGGTAAGAATTTCGAGCGCGACCGGAAGGTGTTCGTCGAGCACCTTGACGTTAAAACAGATGCACTCCTTGGAGGTGAACGCATCCATATTTCCGCCGATGGAATCGACCTGGCGCGCAATTTCCTCTGCGGAGCGGTGCTTGGTCCCTTTG
>JASICF010000329.1 GCA_030044775.1 Candidatus Sulfotelmatobacter sp.
CTTCCCGTCTGGGGAGATAGCGGGGTTGATCTTGGTTCCACTGAAGTCTGTCAGGTTTGCGAACTGCGCACCCGAAAGTGGATTTTGGATCTCTCGCTCTGGGCGATTGGCGACAAACCACGCGGCCAATCCCGCGACCAGCAACGTAATGAGAGTCCACCGTAACCAGGCGTAAGGCTTCGCAGGGGAGACCGTAAAAGGACTTGTTCCCGCACCACTTGAATCCGTGTCGCGCTTCAATCGCTGTAGGTCAGTGCGAATGTCCGAGGCGTGCTGGTAACGCAGATTCCGATCTTTTTCCAAGGCCTTGTTGATGATCCGCTCCAGTTCCAGCGGCAGTTCAGAATTCAATCGGGTAGCCGGCGTTGGTGACGAATCAAGAATCTCCTTGAAGATTACGCCCGTGCTCTCGCCGCGAAATGGCAGCGTCCCGGTTGCCATCTCGTAGAGCACTGATCCAAACGAGAAAAGATCCGTCCTCGCATCCAGTTCCTTTGCTCGCACCTGCTCCGGCGACATGTAGGCCACCGTCCCAACAGTGGCCCCGGGGGTGGTCAGGTGCTCTTCAATCGTCACCGTTGCTTGCCCCGCCAGTGACGGCTCGCTGCCTGGCTCGCGAATCGGATGCGTCACCTTCGCCAACCCGAAATCCAGAATCTTGGCGTGGCCGCGCTTGGTGACAAAAATATTGGCCGGCTTGATGTCGCGGTGGACGATCCCGGCCGCATGCGCCGCATCCAGAGCGTCGGCGATCTCGATTCCAAGCGATAAGATCAACTCAGCTTCCACGGGACGGCCGGCAATCCGATGCTTCAGCGTCATGCCGTCTAAGTACTCCATCACCAGAAAGAACTGATCGCCGTTCCTACCGATCTCGTGGATGGTGCAGATGTTAGGATGGTTCAAAGCAGAAGCCGCGCGTGCTTCTCGGCGAAAGCGCTCCACGACTTGCGGATCGCGCGCGACATCGTCAGGCAGAAACTTGAGTGCGACGAGGCGGCCGAGTTCGGTGTCTTCGGCTTTGAAGACCACACCCATGCCTCCTCCTCCGAGCTTCTCGAGGATGCGGTAGTGTCCAACCATCTTATTCAGTTGCGCCGTAGAGGGGCTTGTGGAAGAGGGACTTGTCGAGGACGTAAGGTCGAGTATGTCGGGAGCAGCGGCAGCCAGGAACTGACTGCCCGCCTGTTCGTGGGAAGCAATCAGCGATTCTACTTCAGCGCGTAACTCCTGATCGTTGCCGCAGGCCGCATCCAGAAACTTAGAACGTTCTTCGGCCGAGACGCATAATGCTTCTTCGAGAATTTTTTTCGTCCGCTCCCAGTGATCGTCGCTCATACAGGGTGCCCTCTCGAAATTTCCCGATGAAGCCACGCACGCGCTGCCGTCCAATCGCGCTGAACCGTTGCAGGAGCGATTTCTAACACCTTGGAAATCTCGTTCAGCGATAGCCCGGCAAAGAAGCGCAATTCCACGACACGACTCTGTCGCTCGTCGATTCTTGCCAGTTCGTGCAGAGCATCATCCAGAGCAACGATATCTACTTGTGCTTGCCCGCGCGTCGCCATCGCATCCTCCAACGATAGCTTGCAGACGCTGCCGCCGCGCTTCGCGGCTCGGTGGCGCCGCGCATAGTCGACGAGAATCTGGCGCATCAGCTGAGCGGCAATGGCGAAGAAGTGAGTGCGGCTCTCCCACTGTTGTGGCGGACTCACCCCCTCCAAGCGAAGGTACGCTTCATGCACGAGCGCGGCGCTTTGCAGAGTGTGGTCTGGTCGCTCGTTGCGCAGTTGATGGCGCGCCAGGCGGCGTAATTCCTTGTAGATGCGAGGAAGCAGAATGTCGAGTGCTTTGCGGTCTCCGTCTCGCCAATCTTGCAATAGCTGCGTGATCTCGCTTGGAGGTTCGCACTCCATACATGTCCCCCCATGGACACCCTTGGCGAAACAGATTATCTACGCCGCTAATACCTGTCAATCCGAACCTCTGAAAAACCAGTAGCTTACAAGACTTCCGGCACGAAGGAATGTCTTTCAGCAAAAGGTGATCGTTGCTAGGAGTCGCTGTGTCGGAAATTGAAATGCTGGACCCAGGCAAACATTCTGCGCGGCCCATCCCGAACACTGGAACAACGTTTCTTTTGCTAAGCCTCGCCGTGTGGCCCGTTCCGACGCTCGCCAAGCGTGGATGGCACAGATGATGATCTTGTCATTTTCACACATAGAGCGACTGGGGAGGCTGGTATGACCACGAAGCGCCAACTCTCCTAGGGTTCCCCCAAGGTGACTATCAACACGGTTTTTGCGTCCCATTTGTCGCCGTGTCAGCCTATACCCAGGCGGGTTATGTGGACAACAATCACATGGATTTCGGAAGTATCTTACGATTCCTCGAATACAACTTTAACCTGGGAGAAGGGGCACTGAACTTTGCAGATGCACGTGCACAAAACGATCTAACAGAGGTTTTTTGACCTTAACCAGGTGCCGCGTCCCTTTCAGACCGTTCCGGCTTTGCTCGATGGAGACTTCTTCGTGCGAGATCAGACTCCGCCGACCGATCCGGATGACTATTGATCGTTACGAGTTGTGCTGGTAGCTCCCACTTATCTCTCAGCCAAAAAGGGACAAAGGGAAGCGACTGCCGTCT